>NZ_JARXHW010000006.1:0-147428 GCF_031127805.1 Thalassobacterium maritimum
AGAACGCAGATGCACTTATACAAACTAGAGCCAGGAGAGCCAGTGGCAGTTGGACGGGGTTCTGGAATTAGCTCACCGCACTTTTAATCACACCCGTCGAAAGCTGAATCATTGAGATTTCGGTATACCAAGGCTGGTTCTATCGATCATTTCTAACCACTAAGGGATAACGGCATTAAACAATGAGGACACAATGCTAGATGACCCCTTTCCTGCTGGATAAATAAGATCTGAGCGCTCTTTACCGCGATTCGCTTTGATGAACTCTGTCGCAGCATGCTTAGCACTTCGAGTTGCCACAACAAAGTAGTCAGAATCCTGCGCTAAGCCTTTCAGCTTATCTGAACCACCACAGTCACTTGACACCCGCACATCTGCAGAAGGGAACAACTTCTCAATCACAGCTTTCGCACGCGCACCTGCTGATTCAGTCAGCGTATAGATTGCAATAAACTTGCCGGAGAGATCTATACCCGGGGCATCTGGCGTCACCTCCTGTAGGTCAGGACTAATCGCCTGATAATCTGAAGCGAACCCTAGGTCATCCGAAAGCAGACGGAACATCTCCCACTGATCTACACGAACCTTTCGACTATATACTGTAATTCGAGATAAAACAGCACTGTAGAAACTGCTTAATGCTTCAGCATCTAGAACTGAGTGCATCGCAAGCAAATCAAGTGTATCTAGAGCCCAGTCGAGTTTAGAAACACTCCCCTGACTGCTCCAGAGTTCGTCCAGATATTCAAACAGTTCACCATACTGTGCCTTGCTCAAACCCGCCTCTAAGGATGCCGAGAGAAGTGTCTCTACTGTATTCCAATCTTCACAACTAAAAGAATCCCCGAGAACTAGCACTTCTACGAGTGACGAATATATTGGCAGAAACTCACGAGCACCCACACCATCCTTCAGGAAAAAAGAAACCAAATGGGGCAATGACAATTGTAGCACATGCTGAGCCTCTGAACTGCAAGCAGAGAGCGCAGTGGCTAACTCACGGACTACCTCTGGTGAGTTCAAGTATACCGCAGCATCCCACTCGACCGATTCTCGCGCAAGCTTCAGCAAGGAATCATCTCCAAAACTACCTGCATTAAGAGCCTCAAACCATGCCCTCCAATTTGATGGCAGTTCCTCTGCACCTTCGCGAGTTAGTGTTTCAACACGTTCCCATAAATTTCGATAACGCTTAGTCTTAAATACGAGATCTTGAGATTGCGGATCTAATGCTTCGAATCGCTGTTGAACAATCAATGCAGTCTCCGAGCTTTCCAATTCCTCGAAGCATTCAAGCATAAGTCTCAAACTTTCAATTGAAACTTCAACCGACAACAACTGCTGCCACGCGGTATCAAAGTCATTTCTATCAAACGTCTGCGCTGCGCGCTCTACGGGCGACAGTGGAATCTCTTCTTTAGGAGCCTCAGGCAATTTCACCTGCGCGGCCAATTCCTGTGCGAACTCGAAGTATTGACTACCGTCAAGTAGCCCCAACAACTTTGGAATCTGCGCAACACGAGGATGCTCATCCCCAACAGCTGCGAGCAGAAAAGTTATGAGAACCGAGTCGTTCAATGATCTTCCGGGTGTCTTCAATAAGCTGCGATAACGCACGCCGAAATCAGTCCTGTAATAATGTAAGGCGCCGTCAACATCACCAGTATCCGCATAACTCGAAAGTTCATCCTGCCACAACGCTTCCACCAGCAACTCTGTGACATGCCGCGGTCTTTGCATCGACTTCAAGTAAGTCAGCTGTGAGTGCTGAGCAATGGCACCCCACCGACCGAAAGCTGCAAGCATCTCAATTTCGAGAAATACTACATTCTCCGCACTCAAACGACCACTGCCCTTTAATTCATCAAGGATATTCCCTGAGCTTGCCTCACTTCCATTCGCCAAAGACAAGAAGAATTCACGAAGAAGTGCCTCCGTAGTTCGTAAGAGTGTGGACTTCAATTGTGGCTTCAACCTCCAAACTGACCGCAACCGTTCCAATGCTCGGCGAACTTCTTTATTTCGTGATCGATATACCGGCAAGCGATAGGCCCACTGTCCACCAATCCAATTGAGCAAAGCAGAATCCGCGCTATCGGAATCATCCAAGTGAAATCGTTGACCATCAAACTGAGTTCCAACAGAACCAACAAAGGCCATAAGGTCGCCACGTAATTGCTCCGCCTGCGCTTCATTAAAAGCGATCACATACCAGTAAATATGGTTTGATTCTGTAACACGCGGCAGAATCAAAGGGTTATCCCGTGGAGGTAAACTCGACTCAACCCAATCAGCGGCACTTCGAGCAGAAGTCGAAGATCGCCCCTCCATTTCCTGCATCGTCCAAGCACACCCGTCGGCATAGAATCTCTCTAATCCAAGCAAGTCCTCATCATTCCAATTTGCCAATTTCATACTTCGCCCTCCGCAAAATAGTTATGACTCATTTCAAAGAGGAATTTGGCAGCCCGCTTAGGATCAATTTCTAATTCAACTGTCTCCTCTAGCACTTCGATCCCATTATAGGTAAAGTTCATAGATCCCTTCAGTGAAAAGCTATCTCCAGCAAAGCCTTTAGTATGCAGCACCGATCGATTTGAATCGATTTTCAATCGCTCAGAGGTCCCGTCCAATCGCGCTAACTCTCGTAGGCGGTTACAAAATGATTTATTATGCTCATCGGGCCGCGTCACTACTTTCAATCGAGTCTCCGGACTACTCTTCAAACTGTAAGCCAGCAACTCTGAGAGTCTCAGGTAACTCTTAGGCCAAGCAGGTTCGATTCCAGAATATGCGCCCGCACGATTATCAAGTAACGGAAGGTCTGTAACCCATGGTGACACTAGCCAAATATCACGACTAGGAAATAATAACTCCGTGGCAATCAAGCTCTCCAACAAGTCTCGAACCTCATCACGACTCCCCTTCATCGTTTTCACAATTAGACGAGCCGAGGCTTTATCATCTTCATCAGTTCCTAGGTCAGTCGTGACCTCCCCAGGAGCGACTAATTCGAGTGTCACATTGACGTGCTCATTATCGCGTGTAACTGCACGGAAGCGTGGGTATAGAAGAAGCGTGCCTGTATCAACCGGATTACTAAGTAACTCCAGAAGGCTCAACCTGAAGTGCTCAATAGCCTCGACAGGGGCACTAAGCACTGAACGTCCGGCTTCAATTAAGGATGTGACTAAAGCCCGCTCCCATCGTTCAGAACCGTATAAGACTCCAACATCCTCAGTCGCAAGCGCATCGATCACAAGAAAACGCTCAGGACTCAATACCTCCGCATAAGGATTTCTAAGTTCTAGCGAATGATTTCTAGCTTGTGTGCCCCGTGCCCACAGGAGTCCTGCAATCGTCACAAAACGCCACTGTCGACGGTCTTGCCCGGGACCAAGAGGCAAGACACCTCCAAGAGCTTGATCTAATGAATCATCTGCGCTTAGTGCATATGCAAGAGCACGAGGTTCAATTTCGACACCTAGTCGAACCTCCTCATCGCACCATCGCTGCAGGACATCTCGAATCAAAGAATCTGTCGCGATATTACTCCCTGGGCGCAATAAGCGTGCTGACATCGTCGTAATAACTGAGTGAGTCGTCTGGAGACCTTTACGCTTCAAGGAAGAACGCAAATCCTCAAACGCTGCCGTCAAAGCATTCTGGGTCGAAGCACTACGTAACACAGAAACTAACTCCTGCAGTTCGCAATCATCTTCCAACCAAGATAGGAATCGCTTCAACTCGTCATCTACAATTTCAAAATCCGATCTTCCAAGGGATCCCTTTAATAGATCCAGAAATCGACGTGGCTCTTCTGCAAATTTAGGAAGTAACCGCTCAATGACGCCTCCACCACCAGGACTCGTTTCTGAGAGCCAAATCTCAGCAACATCCGAATCAGCATCGGAAATTGCACGACAAGAAATGCCTGAATCAAGATCCACGACTAAATCATCCACATCAACATCAGGGCAAAGCGCCTGAATCGTATCACGAAAGGCAGCACCAAAGGTCGCCAAGTATTTTTGACGAAGCCATGCTTCACTAGAAATCGAATCATCCGACCAAAGTAGCGGCACTAGCTCATTCAAGATCCCTCGAACCGCATCATCTTCTAACAATTCACGTAACTCAGCCTGTCTCGACTGTTCCAGTTGAGTCGCTTCATCATCAGGAGTGCCTTCATCGCAGGTGGAAACACTTTGAAAGATAACTTCCAATACAGAAGACAGCGAGAAGGCAGTTTCTCCTTGAAATGTCCCCCAAGCCTCTTCTAGCGATATCTCCTGTTCAATTGCGATTGAATTAATTGCACTCAATACGATCTCAGCAAACCATTGTCGCTGAAACGTATTAGCCATTCCGTCAAATCGTGGTTCATTCTGGACGCGCCATTTGAAATACGAACTCTTCAAACTCGGCATCTTTTGCTCAGAAATATTTGATCCAAACCAGTCATCAGGGAATTTTAACCGCACACGAATCGCGTCGGCGTCGAAAGCAAAACCTAGAGCTGCCGGACTGAGTTCATCATCCACATTTATCCCGAACTTACAGTTTATATCAAGATCCTCTCCAGATTTAAAACGTAAGTTCGCGGTAGAGCCTAAGGCAAACCGAGTCACCCGAATTGGTTGATGCAATCGGTGTGTAAAGAAACGCACGCCCTCAATAATAGGACTCCATTCTGATCGCGGTGGTAGATCTAATTCCAAACCTGCATCCTCCCCCTCTGGTGCCAAAATCTGGGAGCGCCAATCCAGCATCGCATTTGATGAATCTGAAATGGTATTGTCTGCATCATTACTCACATGCATTGCATAGGGGCGATAAACGGGGATTTCAGCAATCGCACCATGCTCATCTCGATACGGGAATACACCGATCTCAACGCGCTCCTCCGAGGAGCAAAACGAATCAATTGAAATACTCTGCTGTGCGTCACCTGCTGGATCAATGCCGATCCAATGCCGTGACAAACTATGCCAAACGCCATAGCGGTGCGAGATGCGTCCCGGAGCAAATTCCCGCAGTGCTTGAGTCGCGGGCAGATAGTTCACTTCTTCAGGCCCATGCAGTCTCTGGACAGCCCATATGGCTACCTCCGGTAAATTTAGATCACTAAACAAGCTTGCAGGAATAAACTCAGGAAGCGGATGGAAATTTGGATATCCAACATGATATTCCTGACCAACTTGATCTCCACTCATCCAATTCGTTTCAAAACGGCGTAACAACGTCGGAATCACCGATGTCATCAAAGCTCTAGGAGCCTCCCATAATAGCGAATTGATCTGCTCGGAGTCCTCTGATGCGTTTAAGTTTAGTGAATACTTAAGCCAATCACTTAATCGGTCCAACTCAGGACCACCGACAATGACGGATGATAAAATCTCCGCAGCCTTTTGCTGCCTCCTTTTAGGATTTGGATGCTCCGAAGGGCCACTCGCATCATTCCAAAAGTGCCCGGGGCCAGTATGAACCAACTCAGACGACAACCAGTCCATCATTGAATAGACTGCTTGCATCTTCAAGACATGACGATTCCCCAAGGGAAGCTCACGTGGAGTCAGTTCCGGATCGAAGAGCAAATCATACCCCTGATATGCGATACGGTCGCGACCATAATCAGATAGCACTACGACAGTCCAAGGCCTCATTTCACGACGTCTACCAGAACGTCCCTTTCGCTGTAAGAACGCTGCCGAATCTTGCGGAGCCTTATGCTGTAGAACTGCACCCACCTCAGGATCATTAAAACCGACCTCTAGAGACGCGGTAGCCGCAAGGATATCGGCTCCACCATCCACACCTGAGTCTTGCGATGACACACGAGCGACCCGCAAATGCTCATTCGAATCCAACACATGGCCGATACTCTCGCACAGGTCCCAAGACTGTCCATACAGGAAGCGTGCCCCGTGAGCATCTTGACTCGACGCTCTTAAGTTAGCAAGAGATCCCTTTTTATGCCGAATGAAATCTGGTTGCCCCTTGGCATTCAACCCCTCTGCGTCAAGCAAGTTGAAAAACAGACGATTGGTCACGTCCAGATTATCCGTAAACACGAACAGCTTCTTTCCATACACTCCGTTGGACTGGGCACGAATACGCGGGTCCAAGCAGCGTCGCATCAACATCGACGTTTGAATCGTCGTCGAAAGGAGGCTAGCCCCAGAAACAGGGTCGCCTTTAACTGCCACGGAATACTCCATGCCCTCTTCTATCATTTCACCATCTAAAGGTGAGACTTCCTCGACCAAGCGATCATAGATACCAACTAACTTCGCGAAAAACGAAGAGGCCTCTCTCAAGGTCGCCGATAGACCGACATAGTGCGGCTTACAATTAGCCCTATGCCTCCATCGACGAAGAAGATAAGCCACCTGCGCTCCGTGTGTTCCTGAGTAGGTATGCACTTCGTCCAAGAGCACTAGTTCAGGCTTCTGATTCGCCGGGGTTCCAATTCCAAACAGGTGGCATAACCGAGAATCAGTCATTCGCCGGTTCAACATTTCTGTCGTAGTGAAAAGAATATCCGGAGGACTCTGCTTCATTCGATCACGAGTGAGGACGATCTCATCTTCTTCGATCGAAGCACTACAGTTGCTACAACTGCATACTAGACGTTCTGTATTTGAGCTGATATCGGCATTCAACCAAAGCATCTCACCCGAGCACGCTTCATCGGGGCATTGGATAAAAGGACAGGCAAAGCCATCACCAACTCGTTTCCACTTAGGGTCATTACCTTGTAGTTTCTCTCGATTATCAAGAGTCGGACCAAAAAAGGCACCAATCGTAATCGCACGACGTCCAGCGGCCTTGAGAAAGGGGTTGACAGTCCGTGCCATTCGGCAGGTTTCAGTGAACTGATCCTTTAATAGTTCGTTCCTAGGGTAAAGAGCGAGCGCACGTGTCCATTTACTAGAATCTCTTTCGATCATCCCAACCAAATGAGTAAACGCCGGCAGATAGAATGCGAGGGTCTTACCACTACCCGTCCCAGCACAAACAACAGACCCAGTCGAATATTTCCCTTCTTCTGACACCGGGAGAGAGTGCTGAGCAGCTTGAAGAATTCGCATTATTGAACGAACCTGAAAACCAGCGAGCAACCATCCGTCACTCTCATCGGAGATATTAAGCATCCTGTTAAGCGTATCCTCTTGCAACGAGGACAAAGACAATTGTGCACTTCCAGTGCACAACTCAACCACTTCGCGGGCCACACAGTCTCGCTGAGGATACTTCCGAGCTCGTAGTAATAATCTAAAATCAGCCACAAGTGTGGAAGCAGTTTGCCAACCATTCACATCCCGCAAGTGCTTCGGGAATAACTGACGCAAACGAGCCAACAAGCGAAGAGTCTCTGCAAAACGAGTCCTGTAGCAGTAACTACCAGATTCATCCCACCGAAACAACAATCCTTGCGCTAAGAGCGCTTGGACGAGATCAAGTGGTTGACTAAAGAAATCCCACCCACCTTCTTCACAATCAAGAAAGATCTCTGCAAAATCCTCAAGCTCGGCCTCTTCCCAATGCCCATCAACGACACCCCATGATAAAAGTTGAGCTTCTTTACGTTCAAGCTCACCTAGAAATTTAGAGATCAGTTCTTCCATATTATAATCGGCGAGGCTCTTGCTATTTCACTTTAAAGTTTTTGAGCATATCTTTGCTCTTCAGCCATTCGAAGACTTCGACCTCCAGATCTGCCAGAGTAGCACCATTGAAACTTTTCACTCTTTTAATAAAAGATACCACGCCATCCGGGAGTTCACCTAGATCCAGAGCGGCTACCTGATCGCCGATCTCTTGACTCAACTGCTTCACCGTTTGGATACATACATCAATATCGGCATTAGGAAGCGTTTTCCCAAAATTAGTCAGTCGATCTTGCTTGGATTTCACTTCGCGAATCCCACGTGCACCGTCACCTAACTCAAGAAAGGGTTCCAAACTTTGAATGTCATGTGAAATACTCGAAATAAACCCCTGCCATGTCACTTTGAGGCTCTGTTCAAGCTCTCGAACTGTAGCCTGCAGACTGGCATCGCAGTTCGCCCATCGGTTATGCTTCAAGGCATCCTCTGGCTTATTATCTAATGCCTTACGCACAGGTTCAATTTTCTTGCGAACGGATGTGAATGAATAATCAACGACACTAAAATCAATCGCTGACTCCCGACTAAAATGCTTCGCGATTAAGCAAATTACTGTTAAGCGCTCTATCGATTTGTTCAGTCCATCTTCAATCGGTTGTATAGTCCGAATGACTTGCTCACGTGATGCACTTTCTGAAATATTCTCAATCTTACCGACCAATGACTTACTTGCGCTTACTAGATTCATAATTCACCTCCTTCTAATTGATTGAGAAAGCCATCGATCGTCTCAATAGCACTCAAACACTTGGTGGATATCGTATCGATAGATGGCGGTGCCGTCGCCAAGCGTTCGTCAGCTTTGGACGTAGTTTGTGTTAAGAATTCCTCATAAGCATCGAAAACCTTACGCGTTGTCAGTATAGTTTTATCATCGACTTTTGATACTGCGGATAGTTGCTGGCCAAAATCTGAAGATTCCGAAATTTTACGAATCAGCGAGACGCTCTCCTTTGTTTTACATTCAGATAAACTTCTAACTAAAGCTCGCAATTGCTCATATTGATAGTTCTTGCAATTATACACCTGTTGCTGATTCGCCTGCGTTAAAGTATTCAAAAACTCAGACTGCACCTGCTGTGAATCAAACTCTTCTCCGAGCCATTCTATAACGTCATCCATCCATAAGGATAAAAAACCTCCTCGCTCTTCAATGGATTTATCAAGTGTATTTTTAAGTGTGCGAACATGTTCACGCACTTGAGGCAGGTCCCGGAAGAGTGTGGTATCCAGATCATCTGGCAACTTCCACGTTTTTCTTGTCTCGCGAATGACTCCAATCAGAAACGAAGCATCCACTGCAAGCACCTTACTACCATCTCCTTGCCGAGCAGATGTATACTTCTTTAATACATCAATCAACGCAGGGCGAATATGTGAAATAGATGTGCATAGTTCCCCCCATTTCCCACTGACAGTATCAGATAAAGGTTCATTCAGTTTGTAAATTGAAGCGATATTATCGGAGTCAGTGTTCGTGGATGCACCATCCACATTTAGGATCCTTGAACCGATTAAAAGAGAATGGCACACCAGAGTTACCGCACTACGACTAAGGCCATGCGAACGCTTCATCAGTGAGACCTCCGCCTCTCTTGACATGCAGTCGATTAGGTTAAAATACGAACAATAATCATTCTCCGCGCCATCATAATCCCAAGACTTATGCTCATGATATCTTACGACTGCATTAATTGCTGCGAAAAATTGGTCATTTAACTCCGGAACATTTAAATCCTCATCGCGAGCGGCATACGCCAAGACATCATCTACCTTAGGGTTTCCGATAGTTACGTTTGGCAAAAAGATCTTAGTCTTATCGAGCGTTGGCTTTTCTATTAATAACGAATTCCAGTCTACATGCTCTCGGATTGCTTCAACGAGATAGCCACGTATTGCGGATGCATCTCCAGACTTTAAAATCTTATTTTCGCGCCAATTTACGATCTTTTGCGCCCAATCAGATTGTGGTGGCGGTGGTGGTCTTTCACCACATGCACCAAAATGTTTCTTGTTACACTTTGGACAAAGTGGCACTTCACACGGGCCATCGTGGTAACAATTACACTTCTTACAAAATGGTGGCGGTGCCACAGACCAATCTATAGCAGTCAAATTGAAGCAACTAAACAATCTGGGGTCAAGAGATGCTGCCTGCGCCACACCACGAGGATCATCCCCCCAAAAATAAACAAAAGCCTCTACTCGCTTCTTTTCATCAACGACGGCACGGCGACTAATTTCAGATGAAACGGTTAAGTCTAATTTGTTCCGGTTAAACTCTTGGAAGTTCTCAGGAGGAAATTGTCCCTGATCAAAGGCACGACGATGATCCACTAATGTATCCCGCAACACCCGGTTAATAAGCTTTCGAGGGTTAAATTCAAACTTATCACCCTTTTTGAAGTAATTCTGAACTAACTGACGAATGACCCCCTTGTTAAATGGAAATAATGAAACACCCGAATCTGAAGTGCCAAATGCCTGAATCAGGTCTACATCATCTTCAGATAATTCTTCCTTAATTTGCTGATAATAATCAGGCAACCACACGTCTGATTTATCAATGCTAGACAATCCACCATGACGCGTCTCGATCTCAGTCTTCCCCCATCGAGATGCATTCAAATATCCACCAACAAAATTAGAATAAACCTTAACCGCATCACTCTCACTGGAGAAAGGGAAATCTGAAATATGCCACACATATTGCGCACGCGTCATTACAGTTTCTTGACTCAACAAATTGCTGTAGCCTTCTGTCACAGCTAAAGCAGTCCGCATTGTGCATAAAACTTTTTTTCCATCACGAATACCTTCACGAATGATAGCATCTAGTAAGCTAAACTGGATGCCTGCCAAAGCCGCGAAGTCTTCAACCAAAAGCACAAGTTCAATATCATCGACAAGTAATTGCTCTCGTATTCTGACAAAAAGATCTGTTAGCGAACTCCCTCCGAAGTCAAGTAACTCACCAAGCGACTGATCGACTACTTCATTTAAGAAATAAATGGCATCAGAACGGTTCTTCCCATTTTGCTGTTTCAAGACATTCAGATATATCCTAACAGGCCCTGAGACTTCGCTCAGATTAACGTCATCTCCAAATTCAAGATCCTCCTCTCTAAACATATTCTGAGGTCCATCTACATCAGCAGAACCATTAATATACCGTGATGCAATGCGAGCCAGAACGCCTAATTCACCCGACTTATCGTAAGCCGCAAAGTGAGCCTTCAGAGTTGGATCTCCAAGAAGTGACGGAAGGCATTGCGGAGAACAGTGAGTCATCCGTTTCCGATCATTTTCTCGCTCATTACCACTAGCGATTCGCTCACGCGCCGCTCTAAAATTACGTTCAAGCGCAACGATTAGTTTCGACAGCAAACCGTAAGTCGCGTCGTCCAACTCCTTCGGCATACTTGCTGAAGATAATTCTTCATGCAGTTTCCGGTAAGTTCCTGACGTCTCAATTAAATCACAGAGAATCAAGTTGAGGACGGACTTTAAACTAGCACTCTTGGGGATACGAACAACATGACGTTTAACCCCATCTTGACGCCCTCGTAAATGAGCATCTAACCAGCGAATCATATGAGACTTACCCACACCTGAACTACCAACAATTGGTAGAAGCAGTGTCCCGGAAGGTAGATCATCAGACAGAAACGCTTCTAGCAAATCCTTCTCCTTTACATCTTTAGTATTGCTATTCGTAGCGCTAAACGTCGTTCGCGTTAACCGCATCGGTTGATGAACTGCTAAAAAGACGGCGTTAGACGCGGATTCAGCTTCTGTAGTCAGGCACTCCAAGCAATTTGCTGAAGAGGGCCATAAATCTATAAGAGATTTCGGCATAATCTTATATTTTGTTAGAAAGAAGAGTAAGGTGAGAGTAAGTTCCAACAATGGAACCGTTACGCCCAGTTAAAATCATGCGAACTGGAGCGTCTGATTTATTTTCACATTTTAGAATGCCTAAACTTTCGAGTCTCAAAATCGCACGACTTAGACTTGTAGATAGTTGCCCCGATGGTTGAGGATGCCACGCATGCTCACCTGTGGCAGTTTTAAGCCGCTCTTCCAAATCATCTCGATATTCGCCACCATCGACGACTGGTAAGCAATCAGCCAGTCCTGAGAGAAACTGATCCGCTTGAAGTGTTTTAATTTCACCGAAAACTTGAGGCAATGAATCACGAATTGCATTGGTGGGGTCGATAAGAAGTGAACCAGATACAGGAAAACGTCCGTTGGATGCAAAACCTAAATAAGTAACCCAATCCTTAAATCCACTCCAACGTGTATCATTTTGTGCAATCAGATTAGCATCCTCCCCCATTTGATGATGGATTCTTGGTTGTGCTTCGCTCCACGAATTACAATCAAATGTATATACGTCCTGTGCCAACAACCAAGCCGTTGCCCTACAGAAGTCAGATGCCTTAGAGTCTTCGACTTCCCACAATCGTTGGTTGTTTTCTGATCGAAGAACATGCTCACGCGCTTGCTTCGGCAAAAGATGGAGGCTACGATCCGCTTTCTTGATATCTTGATTAATTGAAACGCGGTCAGCATTCTTTGTCAGTAGTCCTAAATCACACCATGTATTTAAAGTCTGCCTAGTTTCTTTAGGATCAACAACCCCGTCAGGAGCACATAAACTGATAATCTTATCATAATCCGTAGGACCTTCTTGCAACAGAAGTTTATAAATTACAGTAAGAACGCTTCTGTTCCCATCACCTGGACGATTTAAAATACTCATAACTCTAATTGATTTCTAAATAAGGACAGCCTAACAACAGCAGGAGGTTGAACATCACCAATAAGTCTCCCAGGATGGCGTGAATCCTGCAGGCCTTCAGGCAGCAAAATAATATGCAATGGACGTTCCACTAAAAACAATTCCTCCGGAAAAATTGAACCTACAAAACTAGCGTCCAAAATAGTTAAACACGCCAAAGGCCAACCTCCCGCACCAATACGATCCTCTTCGCCTAAATCACGAATACATACAAAGCGCTCAGGTTGAGCCTTCTGATGCAACTGAACGAAAGCCTTCGTCCAAAAAACATCAGTCCGAAGTGCGGAAGGAACCACCACTTCACGTATGCCCTGACCGACTAAGCGGATCATCAGATCAACTAGTCTAGATTCTTCAATTCCAGGGGGATAAGTAACAAGCAATAGTTTTGTAGATCTAGTTTCAAAAATAGATTCCAAAGTTTGTGAAACTTTCCAGCCTAATCCCTTAGGAGGATAAACGGGGTATCCATTCTGCCCAACATCAACATCAATACCAACAGTAGCCACCTGATACAACTTACATAGAATCGCAGTGATTTCTTCGGTTCCCTTCAGGACTTGACTCATGCGAGTCCAGTTAATCCGTGCGTAGTCTAAAGTCTTTGTTCTAGAATTAGCGATAACAGTATTCCAAAAGTCAGGATCCAAGGTGTCATTGCGTTTAAGTCGAATTGGACAAGTCGACCAATACGTTTCTAAACCCGCTTCCGTCTTCTGCTTAAAACTTTCATCCGACTCACCGTCGACCTGTAGAAACTCAGGAACTGGACGACTTATAATTTCTAAGGCTCCAGATCTCTCCAGTAATAAAATCGTCTTAAGGTTCCATTCCTTATTCAGTTCAGAATCCCATGATTTCCCCGGACGTAATGAACGTAGATCTGCAAGGAAAACATCATCTTCTATCCATCGCTCAGGCTTACGGTCAAACAGACTTTTCCAGCGCTCTAATGCGAGTTCCTCAGTAATCACAGATGGCGTGGAGATTCCATGTGCCGTCTTACTATCTCTATCTGTCCACAATAACATTGATACAGTCGAATAACCATCACGTCCACCACGTCCGATCTCTTGATAAAAGCGATCAATCGTCTCCGGCACACAAGCGTGTATCACTAGGCGAATGTCCCCCTTGTCCATCCCTAATCCAAAGGCAGAAGTCGCAACCATGATATCAACTTCATTATCACGCCATTGCTGAATTGCTTGTTCACGCAATGGTCCTGTCGTATTTCCATGCACACGCGCAACTCGTTTATACCCTTCATCTTTCAATCGAGTATACCAACGATCGGCTAAGCTTCGTTCAGTCGTATACAAAATCACAGGTCTAGGTCCGTGCTTCAAAGTTTCAAGAACACGCTCAGTCTGCTCATTCAATGACATACAGTGCCTTAAGAAATATTGTGGTTCAGGTCGAAGGTGAACAGATGCAAGCACATCGATGTTTTCTCTTGGACCGTAAAAAGTCGCGATCGATTCAAATGCTTCATCCGTTAATGTCGCCGTCATCAAGACAGTCCTAAAACTCCGTCCTTCAGGGCAGATGCTACGTATCTGCCTCCACAATCCTGCCATGGATTGAAACTCAGGTCGGAAACCATTTCCCCATTGCGAAATCATATGAGCTTCATCTACAATAAATGCTCGTATAAGCCCACTCTGTGCTGCCACTGCAAGTGAGGTCGACAATGTGCCAACTACGCTCTCCGGAGAGGCATATAAGATGCGCTGCTGTCCCGAACGGATACGCTCTTTAATTGCTTTTTTATCCGCGGCACTAAGATTCGAGTGCCATGCATCTACGCACAAGCCATCGCAATGCTTCTTCGCCTCGTGCATTTGATCGTATGCTAAAGCAATCGTAGGAACAACAACAATAGAGACACCAAGATCTGGACCAAACAACGCCGCAGACAAACCAACTAAACTCTTCCCAGAACCAGTCGGCAACACGACGACATTGATCGAATCTTGCTTTGACAATGCAACAGCACGAATAACGTCCCGTTGCGCACAAGAAAGATACTCAGTGATGCCAAAGCGATCTGTCACTGCCGGATCACATGGCACCTTCTTCTCTAGCCTTACTGGCTTACCCTCTTCTACCAAATGAAAAGGGCTGGGATTGGGATGATCTAACCAACTTGGTGACCAATCATCTGCCTCAACAATTTGAAAGCCCATTTTAGGTGATGTCCCAATAGAACAACCATGGCTTTCCCAAATCCCCCGACTCGGCCACGGCAATTCAATAGGAACCCACAGACGAGCAATAACTCCTCGACTAACAGACTCACACCGTAGAACGAAGCGAATAAGCCCAGCCAAATCAACATCTCCGACTAGAGCAGACTCCTCTTGTAGTGCCTTTAATGCTATGCGCAGACGTTCACAGTGATGTCCTTCAAAAGCCTCAGAAGGAACCACTTGATCGGGCCAATTCCTTAAAATTTGACTGATTATTTCAAAACTCATTCCTCATTACCTGGGAAAGGGTATCCAGCGAGGAACACAACGCCTGCTGCATCCAAGCGTAAATTCGGTTGCTTCACACCACTCATCAAAGCACCTCGCATTTGCATCTCTTGCATCAATTCAGCCTCTGCATGAGTCAATTCGGCTTCTGTGTATGCCGATTCTCGAAGTGCATCGATACGACTCTGAAACTGCCCTTGAACAATCGTAGTTTGCTTTTTCAAACGATCAACGGAAGCTTGAATTAATTGCGGCAAATCTAACTCACGGATCATCACATCTTTGGCATGAGAACAGGCCGTCCTACATAATTCAGGCCAGCCTTCGGCATTGAAAAAAGGTTGCTTCTGGACAACATCCCAACGTTTCGGATTTATATTCTTATCAGCTCTCCCACTAGAATAAGCTGGGGCCAATTCTGACAATACCTCAGTCGTTACAACATCAAAGTCCTCGTTCAACCATATCGAGCGAGTAATCGGAGATAAAATCGAATCACCACGCCGCTTTAACTCAACCGCACCAAGTGAACCACTGTCCTTCGACAATTCCCCTCCTGCCTCATTGCCCAATTCGATGAGGAAATCAAAACGGAAATAAGTTTGGACGTCACCGACAGGGACACTCTCTGAATGACGCCAGAATGCAAAAGCGATTCCTCGATCGTCCCAGCGAAGATAGCGATGCAAGCAATCGACCAAACTGTTTCCGATACGTGCTAAACCTACATTCCTACAGCGAGAGGTCTCCCGATTATAAGACATTGGCCATGTTAAAGGCCCATGGAATTTCTCATGCTTAGCTTCTTTCTGAATACACGATTCAAACCAATTAACAAAATCACGCGTAGATACTAAGCTTGGCTTACGAGAATCGCTCGAAACGTAATAATAACGCACAACAGCACTATCGCGAGGTCCATCGTCACCAACTCGAATAAACTGTAGACGATTCACCAACCACGACTCTAATACACGCTGAAAATCATTCTGATCTTCAAAGTCCTCAATTTGTTGAGTCAAGTCAGGCCCATCCTCAAAAGAAAAGACCTCAATCGCATCTAAGGCATCTTGAGCTCGAATCTGACGCAACTCATTCATGAGAGTTCCACTCTCTCCTTTTAATTCTTCCGATGAATCAAGTATGCATTGGACACCTTCATTTAGTAGTAAACCCGACATCTTCGACACTGATTCACCCACCACATACTGCAATGCTGCAATAGACCTAGAAAAGACCTCATAAGCATCGTTAAGGCAACTGAACCATGCTGCATGATAAGGGCACTCTTGAGGGAGTAAAGACAGAGACTCCACAGGAAAACCAACACCAAATCGATCTAATCGTCCAATTCTCTGTTCGATTCGATTAGGTAGCATCGGCAAATCGCCATGAACGATACAGGTCCGACCGCCCTGTAAATTCAATCCTTCTTCTGCCTTATAATCACAAACTAGCACAGCAGGTATTTGATCACCTTTAAAAGCCTCCCAGTCACTCTCACTTGTATGATGACGATAGACAGGCTCTTTATGTAAGTCCTCAAGAAAAGCATATACTTCATCTGCATAACTTGGACTCGTTACAAAAACGACGACACGTTTCCCATCATCCAATTGCTCAGAAACAAGATCATCCAGAGCATCCAAACGCGGTTCATGGATATCATCATATCCGTTTAAGATTTCAAGAATCCCAAGCAACAACTCACGCTCCTCTGGAAAAGTATCAGTTATGCTAAGTAGCTTAAATTCGTCTAATCCGAGAAGAGGCCCCCACTCTCCAGATTGCGCTACCTCCAGCTTTAAACGCATAGAAATAAAACACTTCAGAGCATTTAAGTCACAGAGGACAAGCTCCAACAATACCCCGAACATTTGGTTCAAGCATTTCGACTGCGAAGACTCTTCTTCACCCCAAACATGAGCAGACGCACTCACACGCCAGGACTCAAGATGTCCTTCAACTAAACGATAAACATCGTCCTCATACTCAACTGTCCGAATACCATCTCTTCCGGGAAGAAGGCCTTCAAGTTCCTCAGATCTCCGATTACGAAGCAAACGTCGATGTAACCGATATGTCTCGCTGAGATGGACACGGACAGCACGAATGATAGCTCTTCTTTCCGGAGAGTTATCATCCACGTCAAATCCGAGGTATGGCCTCAACTGAACCAACAATGTTAGCAAACGTGAATCATTGGGAAACATGTCAGATAATTCATCAGCCATGCCCTCCAAAAAAAGTCCCATTTGATCTTCTGTAAATGCATGAAATTTATCAGCAAGATCCTGGCGTTTATCAACCTTCTGCCGAAATGCCTCTTTCTGACCAAGATCATAAACTGCTGGGTCTAAGAGGTGTAGAAGCGCAAGGAAGCCATCCTCATTACGACGAACCGGAGTTGCCGACAGCAATAACAATCGAGGCGTATGAACTGGATTCGAAAACCGGGATAATGCCAAGTAGCGCTCTCTCAATGGATCTCCTGCCTCAAGATCCCAGCCCATTACAGCTTGGTGCGCCTCATCAACAATAAGGAATCCCGCATCAATGCCATCTAACAGTGTCGGATCACCTGCCAAATCTTCCAAAGAGATGAAATCAACTTGATGCCCAAACTCGACACCGATCTGACAGCGATCTCTTAGTTCAACAATCCACTGATCAATCAATGCTTCTGGAACTACAATGACAGAATCATGTTTGTCAGGATGATCTAAGATATACTGCCGCAGTATTAGACCAGCTTCAATGGTCTTCCCCAGACCGACCTCATCAGCCAATAAATAGCGCTGAACAGGATCTTCGAGAACTCGTCGCACAACTTCAACTTGATGACGTTCCAATGAGACCGGGGCAGACAGCAAAGTAGACATCCCTGAACAAGCTGCACGCTGCTTTACAAGCGCAGCGAGTAAGTCAGATCTAGCACCATGAAAGTAAGGTGTTTCTGTCAATCGATAAGCCAGATGCTCACAAGGATCATCAATCGGCATATTCCATCGAGTCAGAACATCTTTCTCTGGCAGCTTAATTTTAACCTGATTCGGTAGAGCAATAAAACAATCTTCATCGATATGCCCATCAATACGTCCAATACGCCAGCAACCAGAGTTCTGGTCAAAAAAGTAAGCACGTGTTTGAGGGTCTAAGTGAACTCTACGCACGTCCGATTTATCCACCCATACTGTTTTACGGTCATCACAAGTTGGTGAGTCAAAATACTCAATTTCAACGAGTTCATCGCTACGAGACAGTAATTTCCCGATGCCAAAATCAGAATGAGTAGTGGAGAGAAGAAAACAGGACATTTGGGGTATAGTCTGATTCGATTTAACACTAACGTGACCAGCGAATCTCAGCGAAAGCGTTGTGATTATGAATACTCTCTTCATTCACAGAACGCACACGGAACCAGACAATTCTCTCGTCAGCCATTAACTCAGTAGCGACTCCTCGAACCAGGTCTTCAACAAAGACTGGTTTATCGTAGGCCTGCTCTGTCACAAATTTCTCGTCCGGGCGTTTGAGCAATGAATATAAAGGAGCCGAGGCAGAATGCTCCGCAACTCGAATCAATTCTTCAATCCAAACAAAATCCCAAGTGCCATCAGGCTTCTTGCGAGTGCGCACCTTAATCGCAACACGACTCCGCTGGTTATGCGCACCGTAACTACTGATCTCTTTACTACAGGGACAAAGACTCGTAACGGGCACAATGACTTCCAAGCTGAAGTCACTTCCGGTGCCGTTCATTTCACCAGAGAAACAACAATCATAGTCCACCAACCCCTCAGACTGAGTCACAGGCGCTTTCTTAATCAAAAAATATGGAAATGACACATCGATGTGCGTCTGCTCCGCTTCCAAACGCTCTTGCAACTCAGCAAGGATCACGGGAATGGTTCGCATTGTCATGTCACCATGATGACGATTGAGAACCTCTACAAAGCGACTCATATGCGTGCCCTTGAAGTGGTGAGGGAGGTCCACCGAAAGCGCAATATTAGCGACGGAGTGTTGCTCCTGATTCTCCTGATCAAGCACTACGATAGGATAACGGAGGTCTGACACGCCAACGCGATCAATTGGAATTCCACGTGTATCCTCTAAATTTTGAACATCTTTCATATATAACTAAAATCCTAACTTCTGATTGCCTCCTAGCGGAACGTTTGAGCGCGAACGAGAATCCAGTAAGTCTGCGTGATACAACTTATGCAGTTGATATCCCGGACGAAACGGAGAACCGTGCGCTTTCGCCCACTCAGTGATTGAACGAAGAATACTAGGGTCATCTCTCTGAGACCATTCGGGGTGAAGCCAGACATGTGTTGTAGTAATAAATTTGTGAATCGCCTGATTCCAACGGTCAATAGAATTATCACTCTCTACAATGATTTTAATCTCATCCGCACGACGAAGATTCTCCTCCAGTGGCATTTTCTGCCACTTCGGACTCACTGTCACCCAATCGAAGTCCCCTTGAAGTGGAAAAGCGCCACTCGTTTCAAGATGCACCTTCAAGCCGCGCTCATGCAAAGCTGTCGTCAGTGAGGTCAGATCATGAATTGCAGGCTCGCCCCCCGTGATCACCACACAGTCTGGATTATGCTTCACAGACATCTCAGCGAGTTCAATGGGTGATTGCCGCTCAATATCCTTCGGGATGTAATCCGGGTGCCACGTTCCAGCGGAATCGCACCACGGACATTTTACTGGGCACCCAAAAGTCCGAATAAAGAAGGCAGAACGTCCCATATGAACGCCCTCCCCTTGCCATGTAAAAAAGCTCTCATGGATGGGCAGTTGTTTCATATATTAGAGTTGAGGAATAAACTTCACTGTATTCTTACGGTCTTCAAAAATCTCAATCCCCGAAATCCAGACTCGTTCCCCTTCGTGCTCTCGAACAAGAGCCGAAAACACTTGATATAAATGCTTAGCCAGACCTTCACCTGAAGCACTCTTCACCCAATATGGCTGATAAACACCTGCAGGCGCGGAGTCAAGAATCTGCTTAGCTAAGGGATCTTCGTCCGAGAAAACGCAGGCATGATCCAGATTATCATCAATATACTTCTTTAAGTATTTCAGTTTGCCAAAATCAACCACAAATCCGTTGGAATCATACTCAGAGCAGGCGAAGTCTAATTTAATATCCCAGTTATGCCCATGAATCTGAGAGCAATGCCCCGAGTGCAGATGCTGTCGATGAGCAAATGGTATATCTGTATAAATTTTAGAACAAGTTATCATAGCTAGAGTTTAAGTATAGTTTACATTAAATTCGCCAGTCATTGGCGATCATTTCGTCAACTGTTGGTGCAGTATCAGCGTATGGAGTCGGGTCAATCACTCCAGCTAAATGAAAAGCTTCGCGACGCTCCACACATGTGCCACAACGACCACAATGAAGATCTAAGCCCTTATAGCAGGACCAAGTCTCGTCAAATGGAACTCCAAGCTCCGCACCGCGTTTTGCGACATCCGCCTTAGTCATGGCGACAAACGGACGATCAAGCTTAACCACCTGCCAATCTGCGAGTTGCATCACATGATCCATCCCTGCTGCAAACTCTTCACGACAATCAGGGTAGATCGCGTGGTCACCACTATGAGCGGCATAGGAGACAGTATCCGACTTGGTCGAAATCGCCCAACCAGTCGCCACAGCGAGCAGAATCATATTTCGATTCGGAACGACAGTGACCTTCATATTCCCCTCCGCATAGTGCCCATCGGGGACTTCTATGTCATCAGAAGTGAGACTGCTACCAGCAAGCAGAGGCGCCAAAGCCGTCAGATCAGCGATACGATGCTCCACTCCGAGTTTCTCGCAGACAGATTTAGCTAAATCCAACTCCTTCTTATGACGCTGACCATAGTCAATCGAGAGCGCTCGAACCTCAACACCAGCGTCAAGTAAATGATATAAAAGAACGGTAGAATCCATTCCACCAGAGTGTACGAGTATAGTCTTCATATTTAAGTAAAATGATTATTAGAATATTCAACTGACATCCAGCAGATATTACAAAAGTTAAGGGCCAATTTACAGCATGCCGTAGGCCATTAACAGTCCGAAAGGTGTTTTAATCGAAATGAGCAATTTCAAGCATCGCCCCCCCCCCAGTTTAAGAGCCTAATTCTAGATGGAGTCAGGGTCCCCATGCAGAGGAATTTATTCCAACTTGGATAAGAACTCTTTCCCTACAGCAATTAAAGCATCCAATTCCAAGATCTCACGCATGTCGACATCAGCCTCGCGATAGGTCTGGCCTTTTTCTTTTTGCGATAACTTGTGCCATGAGATCCAAGTGGTTCAGTATCGAAAGGATACGAGCCAAAAAATAATATTTGGATAATATGGTTCCATTACTATCCGAAAAAACGGTGGGAGTTTCAGCAAATAATCGCCAGTTGAATTAGAGACTTGGAAACATGTATCGTCATTAGGAAAAATCTTAAGGTGTAGGTCATGCTCAAGCAACTCGTGGCAAAGATTTTCATCACCATCAGCCCATTCCATTTTAAGAGTATGACGCTGAATATCAGACAAAGCATATTTCTGGCTCAAGTATTCAATATATTCCTCCTCCCCATCATGAATGTCATAATCAATCGAAGCTTCAAATAATATACGTATGCTAAGGCCAATATTGTATAGCTGCTTAAACATATTCTCGTGTAGCGCACGCAGTATTGTTGGACCATCATCAAAAAGAGTCTTACTTGAATCAATCGGAGCAATTGCTTTCAATAAGCGAACAGACGTCCCAATAGCTAGAGAAATTAGCTTTGCACCTTTCTACAATTCATCTGCCTCCTCGTCAGGGCCTGAAGCCATACGCTTCGTAAAATCTGCTGCTGACGGACAGTCACCGACATCGTCACCATCTGAAGTAAGTAGTTCGAGCAAGTATCCAGAATAATGTCGATAAGCACCAGCAGCGTCAATTTGGGCTATAAGTTCATGAAACGTAAGTTCTTTTATCGGCATGCCCGAAAACTACAACGATGCGATCCTCTACTCAGAATGAGTCTGGACTTCGAATACAGCATCCAACGATCCGCGAAACGGAAGCGCCTGACCATCACCGTCGAGCGCGACCGAACCGTCGTCGTCCATGCGCCCACGAGTGTGAGCGAAACCAAGATCGAAGAGATCCTGCTAGCCAAGCAGCGCTGGATACGGGACAAAATAAATCACACTCAAAAATATACAGCAGCGATCCATCCTCCCGGGAAAGAGATCGTGAATGGAGAGTCGGCCCTCTACCTAGGGCGTCATTATCAGATCGAGCTGATCCCCGAGAAAGAGAAGACCATCCGCTTCGAGCAGAAGTTTCTAATCCCCGCCTGGCTGGCCTCCGGACGGCGCACAGTGCTACGCTCATGGTATAAAGAACGGGCGGAAGAGAAGATCCTCCCCAAAGTCGAGAAATTCGCCCAGCAGCTAGGAGTCAACTATGGCAAGGCCCGTCTAATCGACGACCTCTATCGCTGGGGCTCCTGCACGCCCAACGACAACCTACATTTCAATTGGCGGCTGATTAAGGCCCCGGTCTATGTGATCGACTATGTGATCATCCACGAACTCGCCCACCTACGAGAGTCTAACCACACTCCTCGCTTCTGGAGCATCGTGCATTCCCAATGCCCAAAGATGGACAAGGCCAAACAGTGGCTCAAAGAGCACGGGCAAATTCTGGAGGAAGAAGTTTAAGCGCTACTACGCTGGCTGCGCCATGCGTCGCTCGACTAGTCCGCCATAGCTCGACTAGCGAAGGAGAAAGAGCGAGTCCCCAATCTTAGCCTTTTTGACCAAAATGAAGCCGTAACTTAATTCTAAAGTCGCGCCCCGCTTCGTTCTGCGAACTACGCAGGGCATGCTTCCATCTGTGTCGCTACTTTGGCTGCGCCATGCGTCGCTCGCAGGGCGAAGCATGGTGCGGGTAGACGGAATCGAACCGACGATTCGATTCTGGGGCTTTCAAATAAAGGGCACCGCCCGTTAACCCGCATAAACAATACAACTGTGATTTTAAAAACTTTAATGATTTACATGCAGGTATGTAAGTAGTATGTAAGAAAGTCGAAATGGCTTACTTACGAAAACTCCCAAATTGCAAAAATTGGATTGCTTGCTTTCTCGATAAAGATGGAAAGCTAAGGAACCGCAGCACGAAGATTCCCGACGCGGGAAGTTCAAAAGATCGAGCCGATGCAAAGCGACGCGCTCAAAAGATGGCTGAACTATTCGAGCGAGCTGCACGCGGGGAACTGCAACGGGAAGCCGAGATTAAAGAGACCTTCAATGAATTGCTAGTGCTTGGCGGTTCCGCTCCCGTGGAATCTTTGACCGCAAAAGCCTTTTTCGCTTCATGGATTGAGCGAGCCGAGAAGTCAGGGAAGCCCGAAACGACAATGCAACGCTACCGCCAAGTTTCCCGCGATTTCGTCAACAGCTTAGGCGACCGCTCAGAAGCACCATTTGAGCAAATCACAGCGGGAGACGCTCAGTCATATATCGACGGACTCGCCGCGAAAGGACTCGCCAAGAAAACAATCACCAACAGCTTGAAGATTCTAAGAATCCCATTCGCTGAACAATGCCGACTAGGAAAGCTTTCCTTCAATCCAGCCGCCGCCGCCAAGCCTTCCGAGACAGCACGCGGAAGCATGGAGAAAGCCCCCTTTGAACCCGAGCAAATAGGGGCACTGCTGAAAGCCTGCAAAAGCATAGAGCTGGGGAATGAGTGGATAACTGCTATCCACTTTGCCTATTACTGTGCTATGCGTCTTGCCGATGCTACCCGTATGACGTGGGAAGCAATCGACTTTCAAAAGAATACAATCAGCTTTGTGCCGCAGAAAACGCGCAAGAAAAATCCTGCACCGATCGAACTGCCATTGCACCCCGCGCTTCAAGACCACCTCTTAAAGCTGTCATTGCCAGATGATCCCGCCACTTGCATCACTCCCGAGTTGCACGCATGGAAGCCAGCCGACCGGAGCCGTTTCTTCTCATACAAGCTCATGCCACTTGCAGGAATTGACCAGAAGCGCACAGGGCCAGCATTAGACAAAGACTCTAAGGATAAAGGCCGAGGCGTTTCAAAGCTCAGTTTTCACAGCTTCAGGCACTCACTTGCAAGCCACCTTGCCGCCGCCGGAGTAGCTCCCGAGCTCCGCATGAAGATCACTTCACACAGCGACGAAAAAGTTCACAAAGGCTATTCACACTTAGAGACCGAGACTTTACGCGACGGACTAAGTAAACTGCCCTCAATTGAGTTCTAATGCCGAGAAAAATGACAGACCAAAACTCGGAAGGATGGCTTGAAGAGATTAGACGATTTGAGGAAATCTTCGGGCCTCGGATTTATTTAGATCAAAAAAGTTCCGTTACAGCCGAGAAAGGCACGCGATCCTTTTTCCAGCTTACAAAAGAAGAAAATGGCGTAGGTGTAAAAACAGTAAGCGACACCATACAGGGAGCGACGATGAAACCCTTTTTAATTTATGGCCTAATCCCATTGCTTGCCACTCGGAGCGTTAATTTCCGTAAGCTTTGGGCAGACATACCAAGCGCAATCAAAACGCGCTATCAAGTGCAAGGGCTTCCCTTTACAACACAAGTGAATGACCGCAACTTCTTTAGTGCCGCCCTATGGCCTGAAGAAGCTCTCGATCAGTCGAAATCCTTACTAGGTCATTGCATGGCTATCTCACCCGATTGGACACTTGCTTGCCTATCTGAAATTCGTGCCACCTACTCAAGACGCTTAGACTTTATGCCTGAACTTTTTATGATGGGATTCAGGCGTTCCGAGATGTTTTCTAATGATGAACTTGGGGAATTGCTTGGCAAAATGTATCCGTCTCGCTGGGCTTCTGTGGATGTTAGGGAGCGCAGGAAAGAGCTTCGAGCTAAACTTCAAAGAATAATAAAGGGGAAATAGGCAAAAAAAATCCCCTTTACGTTAGGTATACAAGAAAGAAGCACCATGCTTTATTAAGAGCATGGAAACAATACAAGACACCCAAACACCCACCGCGCCACGGTGGATTCGACTACCGCAGGCCGGTAAGACTTGCGAGCATACAGGGCTTAAGCGCGGGCAGTTGCTGAAGCTATCAAGCAACCGTGAGAACGGGATTCGCGTTTGCCATTTGAGGGAAGCGGGAGCCAAGCGGGGAACTAGATTGATAGAGCTAAACAGCTTATTCGCATTCATTGACGCACGCGCCGGATTCTCTGAATGAACCTGAAATGTCGCAGCTATGTCACGCCCCCCAAAGAAAACGGCCGTGCTGACTAGGCACGACCGTTAAAACTCTACTAATGGACTTACAAAATAATACAGAAAAGCCCGAAGGGGCAAGTAAAAACCGTATTCATAAATCAAATACACAATGGCGTGGAACTTCGCCAAACGCTGAAAGGCCATATTGCTGGGCGTCCGAGGTTGCACTCAGGCGAGTTGTCGAGGTCGCAGAACACCAAGGTTTAGCGGTTTACATTGCTTTATGCAGGTTAGAGACTCGCACACCTACGGATAAAAAGAGAATGTTCTATGCTTCACTGGCAGAAATTGGACAGCTTTCAGGGCTCTCATCAAGGCGAGTATCACGTTACATCGACGCCCTATGTCGAGCGCGGCTAATAGTCCAAATCAAGCCCACTGGAAAAGCTAAGGTTCTGCACCAAGCGTGCATGTATTCAATCCTTTCAAGACAGGACAAGGCGTCCACTTCAGAAGGGACAGTGCGTCCACTTCGGAGAGGACAAAAACCTATACAGAAAACGTCCATTAATAAAGAGTCTCATGCCCTAAAGGGGCATGAGGAATCTATTCCGCACTCCGGGCGGTCAGACTCTATCGAGTCTTCTGCCCAAAGCGGAACAGAGACGGAGGTTTCCACATGGTAACTAACAACCTAATTGACACGCTCTATTTTGATGAGGAAATCACATCACCGAGCACAATACTTTGGAGCAAGGTCGCAGTGATACGGGAGGCTTCCATAATCGACCACGGCGGAGAGGTAACATCGAAAGTCGAGGTTGAAAAAAATGATGGCTCAATGAGCAAGGGAATCCTTCGAGGTGAATTATCAAAAGGAGATCCAATCATAGTTTTGCCTAATGGCTCTGCGATACTTGGAACCGAGTTTTCATGGATAGCCCTCCGAGATGCTTTTGAAATTGCTTGCCCGATTGAAGAAGAGCTCGGTTTTTATGATACCTCTGGCACACCTCCAAGCCCCAAGGCTTACGAGACACTCATGGAGCTAGCTGACACCCTCCACACCCGTATTGAGCACCATACACCGCACCCAGCGGGCGCGTATCTGCACGGAGCGTCTTTCGGAGGCAAGACAACTGCCAAGTGGCATTTCATTTTAAGATGGACGACCAATTACGTTTCAATCGAATTGCTAAACAAAAGACCAATCGACAAGGCCGTAGTGATTTGGGTGGAGGCCGACGAATTCGCAGAAAAAGCGAAAAATAAGGCCAAATTTGGGCAATCAATGGACTGGCTCAATGAGTTGTCAGAGGTGCCAATTCTGGCAATTGACGATCTCGACAAGCTGCAAATTTCAGAGTCCGTAGAGGTCGCATTCTTCGGACTAATCAAGCGACGCATCGAAAGGAGGAAGTTTACAATTATTTCCTCAAATATGGAAGCCGCCCGATTCGTTAACCGATTCTCAATTGATAGGCGTCAACCGATTCTCAACCGGCTGCACAAATTCTATAAGCCGATCAAGTTTACACGGCAGACAAAGCAAGCAGAACCACAGCTCAGCACGGGAAAGCCGCCCCCCGCCCCGCTTTAAGGATTCTTTTTTTTACTCTCAAAATTCAAATCGAGTCGGGCACACCCAACTCCTTGTTCTCGAAAACCAAAATTTCAAAAATCGGCATTCCGCCGATCACTACCAACCAATAAAAGACAGCACATGAAAATACTACGCAGCAAAACCACTGAGCTTGCCGAGCTAGTCACGAAATACAACCAGCTTGCCGAAGTCGCGAACGTCGAACTTCCAAGCGCAGAAGACCATGCTCGCCAGCTCATAAAAGAGGAAGGGCTCAACCCAGCCGAGGCGATTCAGAAAGTCAAAGACCTAGCGGCAGGACACTTGCTTGCCGAGCTCGAATTGGAGCAAGTGCAAGAATCCATATTCGATCTTTGCATTGAATTGGAAACAGCCCTTTTGCCGATGCGGGAAAAACTGCACAAAACCGCCCAGGCCGCAACCGACGCCGCGTTGACTGAGTGGCATAAGCAATCATCGAAGTTGTTTGAGTCGGAACAAACCAGACTAAAGGTGTTCGCAGCTACAACGCTGTTCAGCAAGTCACTTACTGCTTGGAAAGCTTGGGCCAGCATCCCTACAGTTTCAACTAGCCGAGGTGTTATTCGGTGGCACGTGGGCAATGTTGAAAGCGAGGTAAATATCTTCTCTCCCGGGCACTCTGAACAGGTTCGTCCACTCGTTCGACACATGCCGCAATATGAGTTGCCTGCTTTGGTCAACACGCTGAAGGCGCTATGAGCAGCTTAATTGCAGAGATTGCGCTCAGCCTACTTGGCATGATGACCGCCATTCTGATATTACTCGCCCAACTCAGCACCAGCACCGAGTAGCTTTTTCGTCCGTTCGGCGGTCTCTCAGAAATGGGAGGCCGCTTTTTTTTGTTCCGTATGCAGGCCGATAGCAAAAGACCAGCGGGAGCAAGACGGGAACGCCCGCAGGCAAGCAGGCAGGCATAGTCTCAATGACAGCCAAATGCCACCGCAACCCGCACTAAAGCCGATGCAAAACGACTGCACTACTGTTCACATTATTGCCGACATAGGCATTCATAATCTTAATGACTAATAAGGCAGGTATGTAAGCAGTATGTAAGAAACAGCCATTCCAACCACCAATTCAGAGCATAAAAGAGCCTCAAGTGCTTGCACTTAAGGCTCTTATATCGAAATGGTGCGGGTAGACGGAATCGAACCGACGACCTCTGCGTGGAAGGCAGATGTTTTACCTCTAAACTATACCCGCGTGGATTGAAGGTTCGGAAGATGTCGATACTCATGCCTATGGGTCAAGTAGGAATTGATAGAATCTGGAAAAAAGTGCTTTTTTAAGAACGACCGTGACAAACACGATTGAAGACATAGGTTCTATGCTTTCAAATTAAAGTGATTAGGCATGCGCCTACATTGGAATGTGCCCAATCCCTCCCCAGTTATCATACATCTAATGAAAAAAATACGTCTAGGAACGATCGCCCTATTACTCTGCTTGACGCTCAGCTTGACCGCCGAGACCATCCAAATCCTTGGAGTGGGTAACAGCTTCACCGTAAACTCGCAGAAGTATCTGCCGCAAATTATTGCATCCGATCCGGAGGTGGATGCTGTCGTGGCCTGCGCATACATCGGAGGCTGTCCCTTGGATAAGCACATGAGCTTGGCAAAGGCCCATGAAGCGAATTCTGAGGAAGGTGCTAAATATACTTACAAAATCGACGGCAAAGATGCGGCTCGCAATGTCTCACTCAAGCATATGCTGCAGGACCGCGAATGGGACTATATCACCATCCAGCAAGTCAGCACCAAGAGCTATAAGATCGATAGTTATTACCCCCATGCGAAGGACTTGATCGACTATATCAAAAAATACGCACCTCAGGCAGAGATTATCGTGCATGAAACTTGGTCGCATAGTGTCGACAGTTATCGGGCAACTGACTGGGGCCTCGATCCACGTGAAATGTATGCCAAACTTCACGCGGCCTATAATCAAATCGCCGAGGAATATGGCCTACGCATCATCCCGGTGGGCACCGCCTTTGAAAATGCCCGCAAGACTGAAATGTGGCATTACGAGCCGACTAGCATCGATCTCAACAGCCTGAGCTATCCAGAAGACAAGGCGAATCTGCCTGACGAAAGCAAAAGTATGAACCGCATTTTCTATTGGAAAAAAGACAAAGAAGACAATTGGTCCGTCAAAACTGATGGCTTCCACGCGGGGCGTAATGGCGAATACCTGGGAGGCTTGATGTGGTATCAATTTTTCTTCGAAAAGGACCCACGTGAAATTACTTACAAGCCTGAGAAAATGACAGAGGCACAAGCCGCATCACTACGTCAGATTGCCCACGACACAATTCAATAAGGACGGCACCTGCCAGTCGCGGCGCCGGTGAAGTGTCCGTTAAATATGAATATAATCCCGAGCTTTAACGGAACACACTCTTGGAACTTCACCCGCCGCGGCGGCATTTTTCAAGTTCAGATCGATACAGTCGAAGACTTGCGTGCGCTGAGTACTCTTGATCCCAAACTCTGGGTCGCACTTAGCTGCCCTGTCAACGATCTCGAAATTGATCCACGCACATTGTCCTTAATCGACCACGATGCCGACAGTCGTGTCCGTATTGAGGAAATGCTCACTGCCGTGGATTGGACTTTAGCACGTCTGTCACACCCGGAGTCACTCTTCGCTGGTGGTGACTTGCCACTGGCGGCAATCAATTGTGAGGATGCTGAGGGGGAGAAACTACTGGCTTCCGCCAAGCGCATCTTAGCAAATATGGGCGCGCCGGAGGCCACATCGATTTCGGTCGAGCAAGCCGCAAATACCGAACAGATCTATGGCAAGTCTCGCCTGAATGGAGATGGTGTAATCGCCAAAGACGCCAGCGGCGACCCCGAACTACAGACATTGATCGGCGAGATCATGGACTGCTTGGGAGCGGAAATCGACCGCAGCGGCGAGCCCGGTATCACGAAGGCGAAACTCGATGCCTTTTTTGATCAAATGCAGCGCTACGAAAGTTGGTGGCGACAAGGTGAAATCGACACCACTCAGGGCGAAGATGTCTTTCCGCTCGGTGACGCCACGCCTGATGCTTTCAAACATTTCATCGCAGTCGAGCAGAAGATCGATGATTTTTTTGCGCGTTGCCAACTGGCCGCCTTCGACGCCCGCGCCGAGGCACCTCTCAATCCTGGAGTGGCTCTGTATTCTGAAATCGCCGACAGTGATTTTTCACAGCCTCGTAAAGATATCGAAGCTTTACCGCTCGCCAGGATTTCGCCGAGCTCAACCGTGCCCATTCTCGAGGGGATCAACCCAGAATGGCGCGCCCGCATGCTCAGCCTGTGTGAAAAAGTGATTCGCCCGCTCGGCATAGGCCCCGGCGATTCTTTAGAGATCGATGAGTGGCAAGCGGTTAAAGCACGCTTTGAAGCCTATCGGCTTTGGCGACAGTCGAAACCCTCTACCGGCATAGAAAAGCTAAAAATCAAACGAGTGCGCGCCCTACTCGCCTCGGACTTGCGGGACAAAATTAATGCCTTACTAGAGGAAGACGCACGCTTAGCCCCCGAAATGAAAGCAATCGATAGTGTAGAAAAATTGGCCCGCTATCACCGTGATTTAATTGTATTGCTACAAAATTTCGTTAATTTCAAACAGTTCTACGACGAGCAAGTGTCTGCAATTTTTCAAGCGGGCGAGCTTTATCTGGATGGGCGGGAGTGCCAGCTCTGTCTACGCGTTGGCGACCCGACTAAACACGCAGTGTTGGCGACGCTCTCGCGCGCTTTTGTCGCCTACTGTGAGTGTCGGCGTCAGGACTCACCGACCAAATTCTACATTGCCGCCGTCTTTTCTGCCGGTGACTCCTCGAACCTAATCGTAGGTCGCAATGGGGTCTTTCGCGATCGCAAGGGTCTCCTGTGGGACACGACGATAGTACGCCTGATCGAAAACCCGATCAGCATCCACGAAGCCTTCTTGATGCCCTATGTTCGCATCGGCCGCTTCATCGGAGAGAAAATTGAGAAATGGGCCGTAACTCGCGATAAGGCGATGCAGAAACAAATGGAAACCGGAGTGGATTCCGTAGGTGATCCTAAAGCGACTGAAACCAGTGCGAATGGCCCCGCAATCGGGGGACTTGCGGCCATGCTAGCAGCTGGCGGGATCGCGCTCGGCGCTGTTGGAGCCGGCCTGGCCTCCCTCTTTAATACCATGAAAGCGCTGACATGGTGGGAGCTGCCCTTGGTTGTTTTAGGCGTAATTTTAATGATCTCACTACCTTCGATGGTGATTGCGTGGCTAAAATTGCGCAAGCGCACCCTCGCCCCCTTGCTGGACGCATCTGGCTGGGCCGTCAATGGGCGCACCCTAATATCAGCTAAACTCGGACGTGTATTAACCAAACGAGCAAGCTTACCACTGAGTTCACATTGTAAATTTGATGAACGAAGTGGCGTGCGCAACGGTCTTTGGGCAGCTCTGGGGCTAACACTGCTAGCGACAATCGTCGTATGGCTCTACCTAATGTTCTAGGCTTGGCAACCAGATGTTACTTAGGTCTCGGGCAGATCCCATTTGCCCGTCTAAGGTTAAAAAAAATAGAGATTAAGCTAAAATGCGCGGCCTGTGCCTGACCAGTCACCAGATTCAAAGCATTCGCTCTTTAGCTTCGCGTCGTATGGTCTGCGGTGGCCGTCCAAGTAAACGTATGAAAGAACGGCGCATCCTTTCTAGGTCCATAAAACCCGAAACTTGAGCAATTTCCTCTAACGACTGCGAGTAATGATTTTCTATTAAAACTTGAGCCGATCGCACACGTAATAATTCGATCGCCTTAGCAGGCGTTTGACCTGTTTCTGCGCGAAATACACGCGCAAATTGACGGGGACTTAGAGAAGCCACTGTGGCCAAGGCTTCGACACTTAAGTCTTGGTCGAGATGTGCACGCGCGTAATTGATCACTAGGCTCATGCGTTCTGAGCGAGCTTGCGTCTGTAGCAATTCCGAATACTGAGACTGCCCCCCTGGGCGTCGTAGATAGACAACTAAATCTTGAGCGACTAAACGAGCAATGCTTTCGCCAAAGTCATCTTCCACCAGAGCCAGTGCCAAATCGATACCACTGGATATGCCTGCAGAGCTCCAAACCTGTCCGTCTCTCAGATAAATTCGTTCAGGATCGAGGATGACTTTAGGATATTGCTGTCGAAACGCCTCTACGAAGCGCCAATGAGTGGTCACTTTTCGCCCATCTAATAAACCTGCTGAAGCCAACAAGAAGGCACCCGTGCACACGCTCACGATACGATTCGCATCAACCGCTGCACCACGCAGCGCGTTCAAAGTATCTGAACAGTCGCACACGGCTGCCATTTCATCGCTACCGGTAACAATCAAGGTGTCCGTAGGACTTCCATTCATACGCTTGGAATCCAAGGACAGGCCATTGGAACAAGGAATTTGCCCACCTGACAATGAAACTGTTTCCAGTTCATAAGCACGCGCACCATGTTGTTGCGCGATCTCAAATACTGCGAGAGGCCCCGCGAGATCGAGCATTTGTATACCCGGAAAAATGAAAAATCGAACTTTGATAATTGAAGAAGCTCCTAAATGTGACGACTGCTTATCAAGCAGCGTTAGTGATGCCGTCATACTGCGTCAACCACCAAGGCGATCAACGTAGCGAGGCTGTTTCCAACTGCGTAAAACGGATCGCCTCCCCTGTGACGTGTTTTTTGTCCGATGAAAACAGTACGCCGAAATCACTACCGCCCCCGACACTAAAGTCAGGCGTCGAAGAGGAAGAGTAATCTTTGATGACGATCGCTTCAGCCCCCATCAATGCCGCCTGTTTCTTTAACGCAGTCAATGCCGCCTGGCTCGCATGCTCGGCCTTGCGCAAATACCCCTTCGGAGCAGATGCCTCTACGAGTCCTAAAGTCTCATAATGAAGAGGATAACTGGTCAAAAGCTTCACTTGCAGCGGATTTGTCGCCTCATATTGCTGCGTTCCCGTGCGTATGGCGCTGCTGGTCGAGCAAGCGCTCCCGATTAGGAGCCAGCTAATAGTGAGTAGGACTGAGGAGGTGATTATTCTAGATTTCATAGTATGTGTGAATGATGCTACACAGCATAGCAGATCCGCCTATTAACTCCATGTCACAGAAACCTCGAATCCTGCCATGCGCCACTCGATTCAGTCGCGCAGAGAGCAATCTCCGGCCCAGCGCCTCGCTCACGCCAAGGCTTGCTGTACCAAGCGCGTCGCATGCTCGGACAACGGCAACCGAAGCGCGGCGGCATGCCCGCGCTCACTCATTTTCGCCCAAGTTTTTTGTAAGATGCGGATGATTTTGTCTTCTTCCCACTGGCTCAGATACGACTCAAACTGTGTTTCAAGAAAGACCAAGCAGAGCGCATCTTCGATTTGTTGCACGTCCTGGTTCGACTTCAGGCCTTCTTTCAGGTTGATGGTAGTGACAGCCTGGACCGTGGCATCCTCATAGCCGTGAGCTCGTAGCAGTTCGGCGCTCTTTTGTGCATGCCATTTTTTTAAGTCGCTACGCCATCTCAGATAGCCTTTGCGGCCTTCGGGATAGTCACCGCGCGGCATTTCCCAACGACACAAGTGCTGACAGCGCGCCGCCAAATGTACTGCTTCGCTGGCATTTGGGTAAAGAGCGTCCACCCAGCGTGTCATTGCCAATGCATCGTGGAGCTCCTTTGGCATCGGCCCTCCCTCTGATGCGAGCACATCCGGATCCTGACTGTTAAGCGAATCAAATGCTGCGATGGTTTCTATAAAACGCGACTCTTCTTTAAAATGCATACCCCCAATTGACTGCAGCAGAGGCGGCGACAAGTCACACCTAAAAAACATTATCATGCATAGATATGGAACGAAAAATGCGACTCGTCGGTGAATATAACAGTTGAAAGATTCATATATCTGAATAAACGACCCAATCATATTCATGGGCAAACGCCCCTTCAATTCTACCAAACATGTCACCCCCAAGCCAGCAAATCACTCACAAACGCAGTCGTAAGGGCTCCCCGCTACCTTACCTGCTAGTGATCGCCAGCCTAATTATAGTGGCGGCGGTGGCGATCGACCTCTATCTGGAGCGTATCGACCTCGAAATCGCAGTTAATGATCAGCGCGAAGAATGCTTGCTAGAGGCCTCGATTTTAGCTTCTCGCATCCAGGCAGAAGCCATCTCCACCTTTTATTTAGTCGTGGGCCTGGCACGTGTGATCGAAATCAATGGCGGCATCACGGATACGCAATTTCAAGACATTTGCTCGCAACTGGTGCGCTCTCGCCCCGGATTACGTAATATCGCGGCGGCACCGGACATGGTTGTCAAATATGTCTATCCCCTCGAGGGTAATGAAGCGGCTGTGGGGCTTGATTATTCTAAGCACCCAACCCAACGGCATAGTGCCTTCAAAGTCAAAAAAACAGGTCAGCCGCTGATCGCAGGTCCCTTTATACTTGTCCAAGGCGGGGAAGCGGTCATTGGACGCTTCCCGGTCTATGTCCGTTCACCAGAAAGCAATGAACGAAGTTTTTGGGGCATTATCTCCACCCCATTAGACACGGGCATTCTATACAAAGAGGCAGGCTTGTTGGATCCCTCCTTGCCGATCGAAGTCAACATTCGTGGACTCGACGCATCCGGAGCGCGGGGCAAGTTTTTTTACGGTCACGAGAGCATTAGCCAGTCCAATCCAGTCCATTTCCCCATCGAGTTGCTTTCAGGCAGCTGGGAAATGGCTGCAGTGCCCAAAGGCGGTTGGCTGCAGGTAAGTCCCAATGCAACATACATACGTAGTATTACGGGTATTGTCACTATCTTGCTCTTACTCCTGATCACGATCTACTACCTTTTTTTACGGCGCGTTCAGCACAGCCAAAAAATGGAGCGTGAACTTGTAACTATGCGAGAGCGCTTTTATGCCAACATGAGCCATGAGTTGCGCACGCCACTGAATGGGATTTGTGGCATGTCCGAGCTCATAAAAATGTCATCACAAGATGCAGAAATTGTAGACAATGCAACCATCATACTACGATCTGCTCAGACCTTAACACGTTTATTGGACGACGTACTCGTGCTGAGCCAATCGCAAAATATACAAATTGATCATATTCAAGAAATTTCACTTGAAGACTTCCTCGCAGAATTAGTGCCACCACTGCAGCATCAAGCCGAAGCGAAAGGACTGATCCTATCCATCAAGAGCATTCCTTTAGAATGCAAACAGATCGAATGTGAACCTGCGATGCTGCGGCAAATACTTTGGAATCTGCTCTCCAACTCTGTCAAATTCACCCACACTGGGGAAGTCTCACTACAGGTGAGCGCTCAAAACAGAGAGCAAATTTGCTTTCACGTTCGCGACACGGGCATTGGTATTGATGCGAGTCAGCGAGAGCGTATATTTGAAGCCTTCGTGCAAGAAGACGCCAGCGATTCTCGAAAATTTGGAGGCGCGGGTATGGGGCTGGCCATCGTTCATCGATTTGTTCAGCAACTCGGCGGCAGCATTGAGGTCAGCAGCGATAAAGGGCGCGGCAGTGAATTTATCGTTACCCTCAATCGAATAAAAAAGTAAAGCAATCGTCGCCTCTCCCCGCTCCCACCGGGCTGACACAGCTGCTACTCGCCGACGTAAACGCGCACATAATCCACCAGTGCGCGTGACATCTCACGCATCTCTTCAGAATCCGAAACATAGGGCCCCGAGATGCGACCGTCGCCTTGGTTGGGGTCCCATGCGTTGACCTGAAATTCCATCGTCAGTAGCAACATCATATCGACCGGATCGCTGGGAATGTTCTCCGTAAAGCTGTAGTAAAGCTGTCCATCCACATAACACTTCATCGACTCAGTGGTCCACTCCAAGCCATAGACATGATAGTCACTGTCCATCACATTTACCAAAGAAAGCGCTGGAGGGTCGGACAGCGGGTTGAACTGCTTAGACTCGGAACCACCCGATTGTGACCAATGATTGGCGACATTAAAGCTGTGGTCCAAGTAGCTCTTCGCGCCTTTCGCGATTTCAATCACATCCACCTCCGTGCCATCGACAGGATTGTCGTTATAGGCGCGCGTCTGCGAAAAGAGCCAAAAGGCAAACCAAGTAGAATGCCCGACCACTTGATCCGTTCGCACGCGGGCTGAAATATACAGAGCCCCATCCTGCGGACTGAAGAACTTTCCATCCCACTTCACCTGTGTCGGCTCTGTCGAATCCCAGCGCTCGGGATAGCCAGTCATCAAATAGGCAGTTTTTACTTTGGCGCCATTGGCATTGGATTCAGTTTTATCACTGACTGCACGAATGACCAACTGCCCCTCTCCATTGAGCCAATGCTGCCCCTCGCGGACGCTATACATTTGAGCGGTATCCTCCGAGCGACCATTCCAGCGTAGGCCTTTTTCATCATTCTTGTTAAATTCCGTAGGCGTATAGCCTAGCATGGGATACCAATCCTTGAGCTCGCCATCGCCCGAAAACTCATCGGACCAATCCAAGTGCCAATCTCCTGCGGGCAACCACTCATCGTCAGCAATGGTCGAGTGCAAAGGGGCGATCAACATAAGAGCCAGTGACGGCATAGAGAGGTAGTGCGATATTTTCATGAATATTTACGGGTTGAGCCAAGGTGAGAGAAATATCTTCCCCGCAGTTCTACACGAGTCAACTGCTGCACTGATGCAAATAGACCGCCCATAGCGTCGGCAACTTGGACGAAAAATCGTAAAAAGCACAATTCGCAGCACCTAATTAAAATAAGGCAAACACCCTTGACTAACTACGTATTATTACGTATCGATTTTAGTAATATGCAATTTACACTTTTATTACAAGCCATCCCCAATTACACCCGCATGGCGCTGTTCGCAGCTGGAAGCTGCCTCATGATGGCACCAATCAGTCAAGCGAGCACATTGGATCTGCCCGTAGCGGATTTGCTCACAAAGTATAATATGGTGGCACTCGGCGATTATACAACAAACGCACACACTGAAGGCCGCTTTATCGTATACGGCTCCACCTATGGTGATGTTTCCGGTGCGCCTAACACATTGACTGTGACACCCCCCGATGAATCAGTCATCGTCGGCGGTTCCGTAAATGGCAATATGACCATCAACTCCGGCAACGTTCGCATCAGCACAAATGGCGTGAATGCAGGCGTCTTACTCACCAACGGTGGCAGCATGGCGACCTTCAGTAATGGTAAACGAATTCAAGTCAACTCTGGCGGCAAAGTGATCCTAGACCCCACGATGGATATCAACTCCAGCGCACAAGCGATGAAACAATTCGCGGTGAATGTCGGCAACCTGAACAACGACAGTGGCGCCTCGATTTATGTAAATAATCAAGGGGACTTAGTCGGAAACTTGGTGGATTCGAACAGCGATGGCTTAGTAGTCGTTAACATGGCCTTTAGTGAACTGACGGAGATCAGGAATAATAACGACAAGTCATTGTTGAATCAACTCGCAGCAGTCGACGGTGTCGTCATTAATGTGACAGGCACCCCAACTGGTACGTTCAAAAACGATGGTTGGAACGATACATTCGCCTCAAAAATGCTCTTCAATTTCGTCGACGCCACCGCAGCGGACACCATCAAGATTTCTGGCAGTGGTAAATTCTGGGGCAGTATTCTCGCTCCTGAAGCCAATATTAATAGCGTCAGCAATATTATCGAGGGAGTCGTCGTGGCTAACAACGTCGTCACCGGCGGACAAGAACTACACCTCCCCGCTCTAGATACAAACTTCACTGAGAAACTGGTATCTGCAGTGCCAGAACCTAGCACCTATGCACTAATTTTCGGATTGTCGGCATTCGTTTTGGTCGCCAGCAGACGAAGATAAATACCTGCCCTATTTGCATGACAAAAAAATGGTAGACTCGTAAGAATACCAAGGTGCGATCGGATCACGTTCGCATTGCATGAGTCCGTGTTAAAACTTGCACTCCTCACTAGAATGCAGGAATTTTGTATTTTTAACAAGATCGCCGATTCATGCGCCAAGATACAGCTTCAGCTACAGACAGTCATCCGATACCCATAGCAGCGAATCAATCGGTTCGCAAAGATGAGCCATCCACACCCCTAGAATTGCTACAACCTCTGCGGCTGATGGCTAACGCAGTCGAGGTTCCGGACAGCTTGTTCAATGGCTTACGTATTCGACAATCACCGACTCCGGACAACATCATAATCTTTGACCGCAGGGACCGGACCGCCTTTCGACCAGAGGGCGTGAGCCATAATTTCCACCATCGTTTCGAACTCGTTTGCGTGCTAGAAGGCAGCGGCTCGGTGCGTATTGGAGAGCAGAGCTTCCTACTTGAGCCGGGCGATTGTGCACTCATTCACCCAAACCAGTTTCACCATTATATGGATGTCGATGCTAAGCAACTTGACTGGCTCTTCATCACCTTCGAGATGAATGAAGCCGATAGCTTAGCGACTCTCAAAAGCTCGCCCCGACGACTGGACGCGACTGGTATTCTAGGGCTACAGAACACACTGCTGCACTACCATGCAAACGATGGAAAACAACCGAACGCACTGGAGACGGCCTACCACTTATCTCATTTCCTAAAGCACATGCGGCAGCTCCGCAATATCCCCGATCAACGCATCTATCAAAGCGTAGCCGAAGACGATAGTCGGGATGCAATTCTAGAGCAGATTAATAGCTACGTGCGCGACCACCTAAGCGATGCGCCTACAATCTCAGACCTAGCTGAAGGGATCGGCTACTCCGTCAGTCACATACGAGCGGTCTTTCGTGATCGCCTCGGCGTCAGCCTCGGTCGTTACATTCGCGAGTCGCGCTTATCGGAAGCCGCCAAATTATTGCAGGACAGTGACCTTAATGTAACCGAGGTGGCCAAGCGCACAGGGTTTGACTCACTATTCGCATTTTCGCGCGCCTTTAAAAATACCTATGGCATGCCCCCGAAGGCCTACAGCCTGAAAATCCGTAACGGCCCCAGCCAAGAGTAAGTCACCTCGCTAAACGAGAGAATCAATATTGTTGAAATTTATCATTGTCATTTTTGTTAATTAATTAAATTTAACCACAAAAACAATGAAACCATTAAAACCAACACTACTCGTTCTGGCAGCTGGCATGGGCAGCCGCTATGGAGGCTTAAAACAACTGGACGCCGTCGGCCCGAATGGCGAGACGATCCTCGACTACTCCGTGCATGACGCCATGGCAGCAGGCTTTGGCAAAGTGGTCTTTGTCATCCGTCGCGATTTTGAGACACAGTTCAAGCAGGTCGTAGGCGCACGCTATGAAGCGCTCATTCAGGTTGAATACGTCTTTCAAGAATTAACGACTGTCCCCCCAGGCTTCGAGGTGCCCGCAACCCGCAGCAAGCCCTGGGGCACCGGGCACGCCATCCTGATGGCCCAAGATGTCATCAACGAGCCTTTTGGAGTGATCAACGCGGACGACTTTTACGGCAGAGACGCCTATCAGCAGTTGGCACAATTCTTATCGGATTCGCATGGCGCACAAGAGCACGCCATGGTGGCCTACCCGCTGCGCAACACCTTGAGCGAGCACGGCACAGTTTCCCGAGGCGTATGCCGCACAGACGAGGCCAATCAGTTATTGAGTGTCGAAGAAGTCACCGCCATCTCCAAAACTGACACAGGTGCGCAGGCCGGCAAAATTAATTTTACCGGCGAAGAGCTCGTCTCCATGAATTTATGGGGCTTCCAATGCAGCATTTTTGACGCGCTCAATGCGCAATTTCGCGAGTTCTTATCCGCTCACGGCGAGGAGGCGAAATCTGAATTCTTTATCCCTTTTGTAGTGGACGAAGAAATTAAGAATGGCCGCAGTCAAGTCACAGTCCTTCGCACAAATAGCCAGTGGACAGGCGTCACTTACCGCGAAGACAAAGCAGCGGTTGAGGCATTTATCCAACAACTCATCACTGAGGGTGTTTACCCCAACAAGCTCCACGCATAAATCCATATCATGAAATTTGAACGCACACCCGTCTCCCAAGACCAACTGAAAAGTGTCACCCAGGCATTTGCACTTTATGGCGACTTCGTCAGCGGCGCTCCTTACGGATCGGGGCATATCAACGATACTTTTGCCATTCACGTGAATCAAGGTGGCAGCTTGTTGCGCTACATCTTCCAGCGCATCAATCACGGTATCTTTCAGAATCCCGCCGAATTGATGGACAACATTGCCCGCGTGTGCGCGCACAACCTTGCGGTTAGCGAGCGGGCCGAAATTGCCGACAGTTCTCGGCGCGTGATGAGCATCATCCCCGCTCGCAGCGGCGAACCCTATGTCCGCGACGCAGACGGCTACTACTGGCGCTGCTACGTCTTTATCGAACAAGCCAAAACCTACGATCAAATCGAGAGCCCGCAACAAGCCTTCGAGGCCGCCAAGGCCTTCGGCGACTTCCAGCAACTCTTGGCCGATATCGGCGGCGAACGCTTACACGAGACCATTCCCGACTTCCACAACACAGCCGCGCGTTATCAAAATCTAGTGCGTGCCATCGAAGCGGACCCTTGCAATCGAGCGGCGTCCGTGCGCGACGAGATTGCCTTCTTTACCCAACGTGAAAAAGACGCAAGTCGCCTGCTGCGAATGATGGAAGCAGGCCAACTGCCCGAGCGCGTCACACATAACGACTGTAAGCTCAATAACGTAATGATCGACGACGAGACTGGCGCCGGCATCTGCGTCATCGATCTAGACACCACCATGCCTGGCCTCGCACTCTACGACTTTGGCGACTTGGTGCGCACCGCGACCAGTCCAGCGCTAGAAGACGAGCCCGACACCAGTAAAGTTGTCATGCAAATGCCTATGTTTGAAGCCTTGGTTAAAGGCTACCTGCAAGGCACTGGCTCGATGCTAAATTCACACGAACTCGCAGAACTCCCCTTTGCCGGCAAACTAATCACATTAGAAACGGGTATGCGCTTCCTGGCCGACTATCTAGAGGGCGACCAATATTTCAAAATCAAACGCGAAGGCCACAACCTAGATCGCTGCCGCACACAAATTGCGCTTGTGCAATCCATCGAACAACAATTTGAAGCTATGAACGACATGGTCACTCACACCAATAAGGAGAACACACAATAATGCGTATTTTAATCACAGGAGGAGCTGGGTTCATCGGCAGTCACGTCGTCGAGCACTATCAAGGCAAAGCAGAGATCCGTGTTCTCGACAACTTGCGAACCGGTTATCGCAGTAATTTAGACGGTCTCGATTGCGAATTCATCGAAGCTAGTATACTCGACAAGGAGGCTTTGGCCCAAGCCATGGAAGGCGTCGATTACGTCTTCCACCTCGCCGCACTGATCAGTGTGCCCGAATCAATGGAGCGTCCACACGAGTGCGCGGAGCTCAACATCAATGGCCTGCTCAATGTCTTACAAGCCGCCCAAGCCGCCAAAGCAAAGAAACTCGTGCTGGCGAGCTCTGCTGCGATTTACGGGGACAACCCCAGCGTGCCAAAAGTTGAAAGTATGACACCCGAGCCACGCAGCCCCTACGCGATCACCAAGCTCGATGGCGAATACTACTGCGAACTCTGGCAACGCGAGAACTGGCTCCAGACCGCTTGCCTACGTTTCTTTAATGTATTTGGCCCACGTCAAGATCCCAACAGCGCCTATGCGGCCGCCGTGCCCATCTTTATCGACAAAGCTCGTAAGTCCGAGACAATTACGATCTTCGGCGATGGCGAACAAACCCGCGACTTCATTTATGTGAAAGATATTGCAGCCGGTCTCGCCTACGCGGCCGAGACCGAGAGCGTCACAGGTGCCTACAATATCGGCTATGGAGGCAGCATTCGCATTAACGATCTGGCACAACAAATTGTGGCACTAACAGGTTCCAGCTCGGAAATCACTCACGCGCCCACTCGCGCCGGCGATGTTAAACACTCCTCCGCCAGTGCCGACAAACTAGCCGCGACTGGCTGGCGTCCACAATTCGGCTTCGAACAAGGCTTGAACGAAACGCTCGCAGCAACGATTTAAAATAATAGGCACAAACAGTGCACCAAGGCTATGAGCTGCCTATCGCGGCACGCACGTAGCCTTGGTGTTGCTCGAGTTTGTGTTTGGCTGTGGCGAAATCGAGGCCAGTATGCGCCATCACAATGGCGGCCTTGATTTCGCCCTGCGCGCGCTCAAGTAATACGCCGGCTTCGTGCTCGCTGCTCAAGGCGCCGGCTTGATATACGATGCGACGAGCCCGGACCTTAAGCTTTTCGTTGGTCGCTTGCATATCGACCATATGGCCCGCATAGACCTTGCCCATGCGGATCATGACTGTGGTGCTTAGCATGTTGAGCACGATTTTTTGCGCGGTGCCTGCCTTCATACGGGTGGAGCCTGCAATCATCTCGCTGCCGGTCGCGACTTCGATCGGATACTCGGCCCACTGACTTAATGGGGCATCGCGATTGCAAGCGATCGAAACAGTGCGTGCACCCAAAGCACGGGCGGCTTGCAGGGCTCCGATGCAATAAGGAGTGCGCCCACTCGCCGCGATGGCGACCACCACATCATGCTGCGTCAAGGCTCGGTCACGCAAATCTTTGCCCGCTTGCGAGGCATCATCTTCGGCGCCTTCAGCGGGATAAATTAATGCGGACTCGCCACCAGCAATCACCCCTTGCACTTTTTCGTGCGACACACCGAAGGTCGGAGGACATTCCGACGCATCCAACACGCCTAAGCGCCCACTGGTTCCGGCACCCACATAGAAGAGCCGCCCACCAGCCGACAAACTGGCAAAGATGCCTTCCACTGCAGCTGCAATACTCTCAGCGACTGCCGAGACTGCGCTCACGGCTTCTTGATTCGTTTCTGCAATCAAACGCACGATCGCCAGCGAATCCAACATGTCGAGATCCCGCATCGCAGGGTCGCCACCTTCAGTCGCCAACGCGCCGAAATCCTCGCAACGCGTAGCTGTCGACGCGTCGGCTTCGAATGCTTCGCGACTTGTGCTGGCTTCACGCTCAGAGTCGAAACTCTTCGAGCTGATAAAGCGATTGAAGCCCTGCGTGAATTTAGCATCAAAGCTGGCTTCAGTGGCATGCCCCTGCATGCGTAGCAAATAGCGTGCACCACCAAAGACAGGCGGCAAACTGGGTCGTATCAAATTAATGGCTGCGGACAGCCCACAGTCTGAAAGACGCATCTCGAAGTTGTGTCTAAAGATTGCTGCCTCCCACAAGCCCCCAGCCAGCACCACGTCAACAGGCAAGCGGATATCAAAGCTTTGCTCTGCTTTTTTGACCGATTGAGCCAATAGCTCCGCTGCTGAAGATGTCACCTCTGAGATGATTTGCAACGCTACAGCATCTTGTTCACTGGCGGCGGCAATGACCCACGGTGCCAAGGCTGCAATCTGCTTTTTACCATCGCGATAGACTAGCGGAATTAAATCAAGCACGCAATCCACTGCGCAGGCGGCACAAATGCGATCGGTCAAAACTGTAGCTGGCCCCACGCCGTCGTGCGCAGCGGTGATCGCTTGCAAGGCACGCTGCCCTAGGTCGTAGCCTCCTCCGTTATCACCAATTAAGTAGCCCCAGCCCCCGACGCGAAATTCCTGTCCCTGCGCATCGATACCATAGCTCACCGTGCCCGTGCCCGCAATCAACACCAGCCCAGGTAGCTGATGAATGCCACTCCAGAGCGCAGCTACGGCGTCGTGCATCACCTGCACCCTAGCCTGAGCTCCAAAAGCTTGTGCGGTCTGCGCTTGGAAGTGCGCGTTAATCTCGGCATTGGAGCCACCGGCCAGTCCCACAAAAACAGCCTCCAATTCGGACAAAGAAGTCTGCGCACTCAAGCCAGCATAAATCCGTGCCAAGACCTGGGAAGTCTCCACATCAGAACCGTTGGGGTTCAGTGGCAGATCCAGTAAGACATGCGCCCGGACTTCTCCATTCGCCAGAAACGCCACAGCCTCGGTTTTACTGCCACCGCCATCAATGGAAACGTAGACCTCTTTTAGTTTAGCGACTGGCGTGCCCAGGACACTGCCCTCTGGATTCTTTGTATTCATTTTTTAAGGACTTTCGATTGCTCTATAAGATAGCTAGCAAGGACTCTCATTGAGCACCAGCTGTTTATTAGACATAAAAAAAGCTTCACGCACGATACGTGAAGCTCAGGAACATCGCGCGAGCGATGTTTAAAGTTTTGCAGCAATCGAAGGTGAGGCCTTGAAGGAAATCTTCTTTTTAGCTTTCACATTGACTGAAGAACCGTCGAGGGGGTTACGGCCCTTGCGAGGTGCCGATGCACCCAAGTAGAAATTACCAACGCCAGGAAGCGGAGCCACTACAGCAGGCTTTACGGATGCTTCGCCACGCTTCGGTTTCTTCACAGCCTTAGCCGCTTTTTTGAGAGCTTTTAAGTAAACGGCGCCCACAGCATCCAAGGTGCGTGTTGCCTCTGCTTTACTTTCCAGACCGAGCTCCTTTTGGAGCGCTTCAACGAGTTCAATCTTTGACATATATTTATTCTGTTTTGGGTTTAAGGTCACCACAGCGGCGGTAACAGCAGAACTCAAGATAAGCATATCTCATTAAAAAACCAAGCATTTATGACATTTCTGTGTCACTGCAGGTTTTTATCAAATGGTAGCTAGCACCCCACTACTATCCCCGAAGCGCTCCACTGGCTTGCCTGCTTTTTCCAGCATCGTACAATAAAGGTTACACATGGGCTCGTTCTTATAGCTCAAATGCCGACCACCAGGAATGGCGCCCCCCGCTAAAACCACCGGCAAATTGTCATGGTTGTGGCGATTACCATCCCCGATACCGCCGCCATACACCAGCATACAACTGTCAATCAAGTTGCGACCTTGTCCGTCTTGAGTTTTCGATAACTTATCTAAAAAGCGCGCAAAGGCTTGCAGATAAAACTCGTCGATACGTTTCAAGGATTCGATTTTTTGCGGATCTCCCTTGTGGTGCGACAATTGATGATGTCCGGAACGTATGTCCAACTCGGGAAAGGCACGCGCGGAACCGTCGTGCGCTTGCAGGAAAGTAATCACACGCGTGGAATCGGTGCGAAAAGCCAAGAGCATCAAATCATACATGGTGTCTAGGTATTCCCGATAGGACGCAGGAATCCCGCCCGGCAATTCAAAGTCGAGGGGCATCTCATTGGCTTCGAAGTGAGTGTTTTGCAAACGCCGCTCCACCGTGCGCAAGGAAGTGAAATACTCCTCCAATTGCTCACGATCTTCGGAGCTAATTTTACGGTTCAAACGTGCGGTATCCGCACGCAGGGTATCAAGTACGCTTTTCTGGCGCGTCATGCGCTGCTCCATCAATGCGAGTTCACGTGGATCACTCGCGCCATAGAGTTGCTTAAAAATTGCGCGCGGATTCACCTGCGGCGGCAGCGGCGTATGTGCATTTTGCCAGGAGAAGTTATATTGATAGGCGCAACTATAGCCGCTGTCACACACACCGCTGCGGCGATAGTGGCTCGCCGAAAATTCCAATGAGCGAAAACGACTGCCGGGGCTGAGATGGTCCGCGGCCACTTGATCAAACGAGCGACCTAAATAGATATCTGCCCCGCCGGTTTTCTTCGCCTGCGCGCCGGTCAAAAAAGTCGCGGTGGCCCGCGCATGATCCCCAGGACCATCACCGTTGCCATTGGCATTGCGATGCTCCAGGCCGCTAATCACATTTACGTAGCGTCGATAAGGGGACAATGGCTCCAGGGTTCGCGAAAGGGAGCCAGTTAGGCGTCCCACTGCGCCGGGGTTCCAGTTTTCCTGGATCACGCCATTGGGATGATAGATGAATGCCATGCGCGTGGGCGCGTGAGCGCCGGCAGTCGCCGCGGCTTGCAAGCGTGTCGGCACGAGTGATTGCAAAAACGGCAATGCCACTAAGGCACCGGCACCACGTAAAAAAGCACGACGTGAAAGAGAAGCTGGGCGATCGGGCGTATTCATAAAAAGATCAAGGGGCGTGATGACTAATTGAAAGCATATTCCTATTGGGGAGCGGTGCAAATTCTTTTACCACGGCTTGCACCAGTGCAGAAAACCGAAAGTCTTGCGCAGCAGTGGCGTCGGCAATACGTTGCAGAGCGGCGTCGTCTCGCCAATCGAGCCCACGGCCCGCGGCATAGATCGCGAGTTTACCAGCCACATTGCGCACGAAATCGCCGCTACGTTGCTGCTCAAAATACTGCGCCAGCTCGATTGGACTGGCGATGCGCGCACCATCGAAGAGCGTCTCCTCCGTCAGTTCTTTGCGCTCCTTCGGCGAGCGCAAGCGCCCGACTCCATCGAAATGCTCCAAGGCCAAACCGAAGGGGTCCATAATGTCGTGGCAAGAGGCGCAGTTCGGGTTCGCACGGTGCTGAGCTAAGCTGACACGCAGATCACTTGGATCGGGGCGCCCCTCAGTGTTGGGCAGAGAGGGAATGTTGTCTGGCGGTGGAGGAGGCGCAAGTCCGATCAAGTTTTCTAAGATCCACTGACCACGCAAGACTGGGCTGGTATGATTGGGATACGAGCTCACAGTCAACACGCCCCCCTGCGCCCAGACACCTCGCCGTGGCGTATCCGCCAAAGAGACCTTGCGGAAGTCAGCTCCGCGCACGCCAGAGATTCCGTAATGCTCCGCCAGCAATTGATTTGCAAAGGTATAGTCAGCATTGAGAAAATCCAATACGGGGCGGTCGTGTTCTAAGACATACATAAAAAACTGCTCCGTCTCTTCGCGCATGGCCTGCAATAATTTTCGGTTCGCATTTTTATAAATGCTTAGATCTGGCTGATGCACTTCCAAGTCTCGAATACGCCACCACTGCCCAGCAAAGTTCTGCGCGAGTGCAATCGCTTTCGGGTCCGCCAGCATGCGCGTCACTTCGCTCGCTAGGTTTTCGTGTAGCTGACGTCGCAGGGCGAGCTCAAAGAGTCGATCGTCGGGCATCGAACTCCACAGGAAATAAGAGAGCCAACTGGCCAACGCAAAGCTGTCCTCACGCATCGAATCGACCTGCCCTTCAAAGCGAAAGAGAAACGAGGGCGAGCTCAGTACGGCATCGATGACGGCGTAAAGCCCATTGCGCACATCTCTACTTTCGCGGTTGCCACCATCATTGGCTTGAAAGACGCGCCACAATGCGTCGACTTCTTCTAGTAGAGCCGGACGTCGGTAGGCTCGGCTGGCAAAGCGATGTATGCCATCGCGCATTTTTTGCCGACTCAGACGCTCGGGCTGTGAGCCAAAATGACGATCCAAAAAGAGGCTCTGCAAGTCCTCACTCGATTGCTCCGGCCCCAGCAGTCGGACATGGTGAAAAATTAAATTACGGTCCAGCTTCCCCGTGGCATCCTGCTGATAATAATCGTTTAAGAAACGTAATTCCAATAAATGCTCCCCCGCATGCTGGATTGAGATCGACTGCTCAAATACCTCAGGTGCATCGCCCTTAGCCGCACTCACTTCGTATTCAGCCACGGCTTGGCCGTCTAAATAAAATGCTGCTCGCGCCTTTTCCGAACCCGCCTGCTCGGCACTCAATGCAAATTGCAAGTCATAGCGGCCATTTGCAGGGAAGAAGACGCGTTGCTTCACGGCATGCCGCGCGCCATTGGCAACGATCACACGCGAGCTTCCACGGTTATGCCCGCCCGTCCACTCTCCTGCACCCAGTTGCCACTCTTGCTGGGGCCAGCGCTGCGGTACCGCCACCCCGGCCACGCTAGCCGCCACATCAAAATAGCGCTCCATTAAAAGCGGGGAAACCGTCAGCGCCGCCGCAATATTATCAAAGCCATAGCCGGCATCGTCCGCGGGTAAAGCACTCGCCCAGTCGCCCTCAATGAAAAAGAGATCGTTTAAGCTGTTATTGAACTCCACTCGATTTAAACGCCGTAGCGAAGCTGAGGTCGGCTGATAGTCCGCCGCCAGTAGCACCAGCTCACTCTCAATCTTACGCACGAGTTGCTGACGTGCTTCCTGAGGCATCTCTCTGCCATCCGGATGCGGCATATAGTGCGTACGCAACGCATGCGCCACCTCGGCCCAACGCTCCGGTTGCGCCACGAGGTCGGCTCGTGGGTCGATATTAATTAAGTCCAGCCCCGCATCGGTGGAAAAGCCACCGTGGCACTCATAGCAATACAGATTTAACGCTCGGTCGGTGGCCTCCCATGTCAGTAGTGCCTGCTCGGCCTTACAATCAATGGCTAACAGCCAAAGTAAACCGATGAGGAGATAGTTGGGGTGTAACATCTGAAGTAAAATAGCAGAGCTCCCCAACACAACGAAGTACAAAAAATGGTCTTACAGAGTGCAAAACTGAAAATAATAAGCATTTTTCATGCTAGATTCACAAATCCGCTTGCGGAAATTGAATTTTACGCATTTGATGCGCCGAGTGAGTCACATAAAACACATATTCAATGAGCTACACTTTAAACTCGTGCGAATCATCGCCGAGGGGGGCATGGGCATTGTTTATGAAGCAGAGCAAAAAGGCGCAGGCAAGTTTGTAAAGCGTGTGGCCGTTAAATTGATTCGCGAAGAGTATTCCAAGATCGAAGAGTTTCGCAGTAATTTTGTGGGCGAAGCGCGTCTAGTGGCAGACTTAATTCACACAAATATTGTACAGACCTATCATCTAGGCGAAATTAGTGGTCAGTATTTTATGACGATGGAGTATGTCGATGGCATTACGCTGGAAGACTTCATCATGCGCCATCGCGACACCAAGCAACTGGTGCCCACTGATCTGGCTGCATTTATTGTATCACGCATCTGCCGCGGGCTCTCCCATGCTCACCAGCGCTGTGACAAGTCAGGGCGCAACCTCGGCATCGTACACCGCGACGTCAACCCGCGCAACATCATGCTAGCGCGCGAGGGCGACGTCAAACTCACCGATTTCGGAATCGCGAAGGCCTTCGACTTGATGTATAACGAAGAAGGCGAAGTCATCGCGGGCAAAGATGAATACCTCTCGCCCGAACAAGCCCGCCGCGAAGTGACGGATGCACGTGCCGACCTGTTTAGCTGTGCGATCTTACTTTCCGAACTCTTGCTGGGCGAAAACATTTTCGAAGCCAATCGCGAGGAGGCGACTCGCAAGAACATACTGGAACTCAGCATTCCAGACTTCACAGATTTACGACCAGAGATTGACCCGCGCTTGGATGACATTCTCCAGCGCGCCTTCAAACGTAACCGCGACAAGCGCTATCAAAGCGCTCAAGCGATGCTTACCGCTCTAGAAATGTTTTTATATGGCGACGGCTACGGCCCCACAAACGAAAAGCTGGCCGCCTACATGCTGGACCTCTTCGAGGAGGGCGGCGAAAACGCAGCCGAAAGGTGGAACAAAGGTCTTACCCCCGGCCTAGAACAAAACGAATCTGATTAACGCAATCGAACGCTCTCACTATGAGTACACAGGGGTTTCAACAAGTACAGAAGCAGACACAATCACTCGTTTTAGCGCCACAATTGCGCAATTCGCTGAAGATTCTGCAGGCTCCGGCGGTTGAACTGCGCACCTCCATCCTAGAGGAATTGCAGGCCAACCCTTTGTTGGAAGAATTGCCCATCGATAGCATTAGTGTCGAGGAGCACAAAGAGTCGCCCAACGAAAACGAGCCCGAAGCCAACGTCGAACTCGACTTCAATGCGGAGGATTTCAGTGCGCTTGAAAAAATGAGCGATGAAATGCGCGAACATTACGCGCAAGAAAACACGGGGCAATCGCACACTTCAGAAGACGATGAACGTCGTGACTTTTTCTTAAATTCACTGACTGAAAACGTCTCACTCCAGCAGCACTTAATTGAACAAGCCGAACTCACTGATTGCAGTGAACAAGAGCTTGAGGCCCTACTCTACCTGATCGGTAGCTTAGATGACAGCGGCTACTTAACGGAAACCATTTCCAACGTCGCGCTAACTGCACGCATACCTTATGGTGTGGTCACTAGCGCAGCGGCCACACTCAAGACATTCGACCCTCCCGGCATCGGCACCGAGAACTTAGAAGATTGCTTAGCCACGCAACTGGAGCTGCGTGGCCGCGGCGACTCCCTTGCGGCCAAAATCTTGCGCGAACACTTTGACTTATTGGTACGTCGACGCGTGCCCGAACTCAAACGCAAGACAGGCGCCAGCCCTGAAGACATACAAGATGCGATCGAAGAAATTTCCACGCTAGAACCCGCACCGGGCAAACGCTTCAGCCCCGATAGTAATAGCGTGATCCAGCCCGACGTCAGTGTATTTCAGGATGAATATGACGAGTGGCAAGTGGTCCTCAACAGTGATTATATCCCCCGCCTACGCATCAGCAGCACCTACAAGGACATGCTAGCCAAAGGCACACTGAGCAAGCAGGAGAAAGAGTTTATGCTCGAGCGTATGCGCTCTGGCAAGTTCTTGATTAATTCGATCGAGCAACGCCAACAAACCATTGAGCGCATCACGCGTGAGATCCTAAAATTTCAAAATGAGTTCTTCGAAGTCGGTGTTTCCAAACTACGACCGCTCACAATGAATACCATCGCAGAAACCGTCGGCGTGCACGAGACGACAGTTAGTCGTGCGATTGCCAACAAGTACATCCGCACGCCGCATGGGGTCTTTGCTTTCAAGTATTTCTTCACACCAGGCTACAAAGCAGGCAATGGCGAGTCGGTCTCGAATAAAACGATTAAAGACATGATTGCTCAAATCATCGAAGAGGAGCCGCCCGCCAAACCATTGAGTGACCAGAAGATCGTCGAGCAGTTGAAGGCAAAAGATATTAAAATCGCCCGCCGCACGGTGGCAAAATACCGCGAAGAGTTAGGCATTTTACCCACGAATTTGCGTCGTCGCTACGATTAAGCTTCTGTAGTTTTCGCTTTAAGCAGAAGCCTGTTGCCGACACTTCCACCTATACTTCTAACAAGGCGCTCCCGATTGCATCACATACGAGGCGACCACGATGTGTGAGCGCATATTGACTTCCTTGCGACCGTAACAGCCCCTCACGTTCAAAGATTTTCAACTGCCCCTCCAGCTCTGCCCGATTACTGGCAGTTGGAAAGCGTTCGTTGATCGACTGCAGGTCGACACCACGATTCATACGTAGGCCAAATATAATAGAATCTGCCAGCAATAAGTCATGGTCCAAAGTGACACACTCCGTCTTCGGCGGCTGGCCCAATTCCATAGCAGTGCACCACTCATCTAAATTAGCCGGGCGCTGGTAGCGCTCACCAGTAAATTGACTGGCCGCAGAAGGGCCACAACCGATCCATTCCTGCATGCGCCATGTATTCATATTATGACGACATTCCGCATCGGGCTGCGCGAAATTCGAGATTTCGTATTGCGCGTAACCGAGCTCTGCCAGCAGCTCCCAACCACGCTCGTAGAAACGCAGTTCTTTGGCTTCATCAATCGACACCTTGCCCTGCGAGAGTTTGACGTAAAGTGCAGTGTCCTCCTCAAAAGTAAGGCAATACGTGGAAAGGTGCGTCGGCCCCAGTCGTGCCGCTTCACGTATGTCTGCCTCCCACTGCTCGATACTCTGGTTTGGAATCGCAAACATCAGATCAAGATTTGTCTGCGGAAAACCAGCCGCCTGCACCCGCTCCCAGGCGGTATAAATTTGCTTCGGATTGTGCAAGCGCCCGAGCGATTCAAGCAATTTGGGATCAAAACTTTGCACCCCCATGGAAATGCGCGTCACGCCCAGGTCGCGCAACACCGCGAGCTTGTCGGCCTTGACGGTGGACGGCGCCATTTCAATCGTCCACTCCTCAGGGGGCTGCGGTAAGCGCTTTAATAAAGAACGGCCAAGGCGCTCTAAATCCTTTGCCGCCAGCAAGCCTGGCGTGCCCCCACCCCAGAATACCGTGTCCACGACACGATCCTGCGGCAGCTGAGCAAACTCCAGATCCATCGCTGCCAAATAGCGATCCAAGTCCCCACGTCGTGGCTTCTCTTGATAAAAGGCACAAAAGTCGCAGGTCGAAGCGCAAAAAGGCACATGACAATAGATGCCAATGGGAGGGGCTGTGGTCGAAAGGGCCATATAGCAGCCAGTGATAGTTCATTTATCTGTGCGCGCAAGTCGAAGCTCGCGAGTTACAAAGCTTCCTCCCAACAGCACCTGCGAGGCAGTCATCAGCTAAGCCCGCATCCAAAACTTCAATGCCAGCAAAGAAAGCGCCGCTGTGGGAATCCACAAACTGACACCAAGCGCCAGCGGACGCCAGCCGACTTGCTTCAACATTGCAGGCACCATGCCCACGCCGATCAAGAACAAGGCGACCGTCAAAGCGCGCTGACTCCAGTGAAAGAGCTCGGCACCGAGTGGCTGCAATGCGGGCAGCAGCCAAACCAAGCCCGCCATCCCGATAAAGCCGAGAATAAACCATGGCAGAGGGAAACGCGCCTTCGTCTCAACAACCTGCCCTTGTGGTACGTTGCGACGTTCCGCTTGGTGGTAGTAGCTCGCTAAGCAAGCAACCGGAATGATCCAGAGCGAACGTGCTAACTTCACAGTCGTGGCAATCAATAAAGCGTCTGGGCCATAGGCCAAACCTGCGCCCACCACGGAGCTGGTATCATGAATCGCCAACGCAGCCCACCAGCCAAACATGCTTTCGCTCAGGTTTAAATAGTTGCCGACTAGCGGAAAGAGCAGCAAAGCCACCGCATTTAAAGCAAACACCACAGCTAGCGCGGTCGCGGTGTGTTGCGAGCGTGGACGCAACACGCCCGCTACCGCTGCGATCGCACTCCCCCCACAAATCGCCGTTCCGACACAAATCAACAAGCCCGCCTCCTTGGGCACTCGCAGCCAGTGGGCCAACCAGCCGCCAAATACCAAGATCAATGCAATGCTCACAAAAGTAATGCCAAATCCATCCATTCCTGCTTGCGCCACCAGCGGTAGATCAATCCCGGCTCCCAAGCCAATGATCGAGATTTGTAATAAGCGGTGCGCCCAGAGGCTCCAACGCTCCGGTTGAAGGTTCCAGCCCAACTGAGCCACTAAAATACCGAGCCCCAAGGCCACCGCACCGCTCGCGCCCCCAAACAGAATTGCCAACATTCCCAAAGGAATGCCCCAAGCCCCAATGCGCATACCATTTCGCTGATTCATTTGCATGCCGCTAGTATAGCCGAAATCATGCTACAGTGGTAATTGATAGATTCAATTTGCCATCAGCTTTTTCTATATCAAACTACAGGCATGAAAGCTAGTCTACCACGACTCGACCCCGAATGGTTATCCACCTTCCTGGCCATCGTGCAGCATGGTGGTGTATTGGCCGCATCGCGCGCTTTGCATCTATCACAACCAACGCTCTCCGCCCGCATTCAACGTCTGGAAGATGCGGTCGGGCAAAGTCTCTTTGATCGCTCCAGTCAAGGCATGACGCTCAACGACGCAGGCAAACGCCTACTTCCGATCGCACAACGCCTGCCTCACCTGCTTCGTGAGGCCTTCGAAGCGGTCGACCCGTACAGCACCCAGATACAGAGTGCCCCCATCCGTATTTCGGCGAGTTCCACGCTCTCTGATTTTGTATTTCCGAAATTATTAGCCGATTATCTACGAAATCACCACAATACAGGCATCGAGCTGCGCTCCGAAAATACCGACGAAGTGCTCGCCGCGGTGCGCAGCGGACGTGTCTCACTGGGGGCTGTGGAGGGTCTCACGCGTGCATCGGGACTGCACCTAGAGCCTTTCACCGTGGACGAAATTATACCGATCTACGCACCGGGCCAAGTGAGCAAAGCACTCAAGCAGCAGCTCGCACAACCCGTAAGCCTAGAGATGCTGCCACAGTTGCCGATACTATGGCGCGAGTCTGGCTCGGGCACACGACGCGTAATCGAAGAGCACTTTAGTAAACATGGGCTACGGATCCAGTCGCTTAAGCCCAATCTAGTATTTGGCAGCACCATGGCACTCAAGCATGCCACCCTAGCTGGCTTGGGCATCGCCTTCATGCCACGGCGCGTGCTACAACAAGAATTGGCTCTCAAGCGCCTGCGGCAAATTGACTCTCTCAAGCTTTCAATCGAGCGAACCTTCAGCTGGGTGATTCCAGCTGGCGAGCTCCCCCCTGAGCTAAAATCCTTCTACCGCTGGGTGAATGCGCATTTTCGCACATAAAGAAATCAAAAGCCTAGTTTGCATTTTTGATCATTCCCGTAAGAGTATGCGGCCATGAAGACATTCCATATACTAACATTCGCTCTCGCTTCACTTGTTTCAACCGCCTCGCTCAGCGCACACTGCCAGGTGCCCTGTGGCATCTACGGAGACGAAATGAAATTCGGGGAGTTAGAGCAACACATCGAAACGATTGCTAAAGCATCCAAGAGCATTCGCGAAATCGCAGCGAAGGACACGCTGACTGCGCAAGACCAACAACAGCTGATCCGCTGGACCAATAATAAAGAAAGTCACGCCCAAAAGATCATAGATGAAACCGCCAACTACTTCTTAGCCCAACGCATCAAGCCTGACGCGGATCATTATGCTGACAAATTAGAGGTGCTGCATCACATCATCGTCTATTCAATGAAGTCGAAGCAAAGTGTCGAAGACGAGCCCGTCGAAACACTCTCCAAGAAAGTCGCCGCATTTAAAGAGCTCTACCTAGACCACAGTCACGAGCATCACACACACTAAATTTGACTAGATCGGGCGTCGCGAATCAAGGAATCAAGTGTCGCGACGCCCACTCTAATGAGTAGATAAAAGCTGCTTCAACTCGTCGTATAACTTTTGCAGCTCGGGCATCTGCGCACCCAGAGCATGCCCACGACGTAGAGGCTCGCCCCAAATGGACTCGAGCTCCACTGGTTTGCGCGCTAAATAATCGATCAGCGAGGATGGCTTATAGGCCCCCATTTTTTCAGTCACGCTGAATTGGCCAGCAATAAATTTATCGGAAATGCGGTGACCGGCCAGCACTGCTACAGCACGCACTTCCTCCATCAAAACGCGAGCGCGCTGTATCAGATCGGGGTCCGCGAGTATTTTATCCGTGGTGATTCCGCCTGCAGCGATAGACAGGCCGTTAAAAGGCACATTCCAGCAAAGCTTGCGCCAGAGTGCAGCGTCGAGTTGCTCGGCATGGCTCGTCACGACGCCGGCGTGATTAAAGGCATCCACCACTGCTTGCGCAGCCTGAGGCCAGCGATCCCCAAGAGAACCCACTTCAACACGGCCAGGATGATAATTTTCAACGTAGCCCGGTGCGGTGCGGTTCACGCATACGAAACATAATCCGGACAGTATTGGGTTTTCGGGAAAATGCTTCGCAAAAAATTCGGCGTTGCCCATCCCGTTTTGCAGACAGAGCAGCACGGTATGCCCAGGCTCTACAATCGACTTGAGAGATTCGACGAGCGCTTCATTGACCGTCGATTTTGCGGCAATTATAACGCAATCGGTCGGAGCCATCGTATGCGCCTCGCGGGTGACGTATTCCAGAGGTGCTTCGATCGAATCTAAGATCTTAGCATTCTTAGGATTCACCATAGCGATACGGATCCCTTCGTTTGCCAGCGTATCTGCATCCGAGCGCGCTAGGACCGAAAGCTTACGAGTGGGCCCCGCGATACGCCCTCCATAATAAAGGCCAACCGCTCCCGGCCCCACTAAAGTCCAACGTCCTAGATCGTTTTCTTTCATCACTGTTTAACTACTGTAGTATCGACTGAGGTCTCAAGTTTGTTCGGATAATCCAGCGTATAGTGCAGGCCTCGACTCTCTTTACGCAGCAAAGCGCAATCAATGATCAAGCTAGCCACTAAAATCATATTGCGCAACTGTAACAGGCTCTCATCCACCTTAAAATTCCAATAATACTCGTTGATTTCGCGCTCTAAGTTTTGAATACGCGTACGAGCACGCTGCAAGCGTTTGGTGGTGCGCACGATGCCCACATAGTCCCACAGGGTGCGCTTTAATTCATCTAAATTATGTGAGAGTATCACACGCTCATCAGAATCACGTAGATCGCCATCCTTCCATTCGGGTAACTCAAAAGATTCTGACTCGGCCTCAGCCAGATACTGGATCAGCGCATCCGCACCACGCGTGGCCATCACAACCGCTTCGAGCAGAGAGTTACTCGCTAGACGATTGGCACCATGTAAGCCTGTGCAAGCGACTTCGCCACAAGCATAAAGCCCCTTGAGCGAAGTCTCACTGTTGAGATTGGTTTTGACGCCCCCGCATAAATAATGGGCAGCAGGCACCACCGGAATCATGTCTTTTTCCAAATGTATGCCCAGAGCCTCACAGTGCTCATAAATATTGGGAAAACGGTCACGGATGACCTCGGCCGACTCTCCGCGTACATCCAGCCACACGTGAGGGGCACCTGATTTTTTCATTTCGGAGTCGATCGCGCGGGCCACGATATCGCGCGGGGCTAAATCTTTACGCCGGTCATAGCGTTCCATAAAAGCTTCGCCTGCAAAGTTGCGCAAGATGGCACCCTCCCCGCGCACGGCCTCACTAATCAAAAAGCGATCGGAGTCGTTGGCATAGAGTGCTGTCGGATGAAACTGGATAAACTCCATATTACGCACCTCCACTCCCGCGCGATACGCCATCGCAATGCCATCGCCAGTCGCGATGGATGGATTGGTCGAGAATTGATACACTTGCCCGATGCCCCCGGTTGCCAGTAAGACTGCCGACGCGGCATAGGTCTCCACCTCATCGGTCTTGCTGTTGAGCGCATAGACGCCGAGCACCTTATCGCTCAATTTGCCCTCGCCCACTTCACGCACCTTACTGGCGGTGATCAACTCGATCGCAAAATGGTGCTCCAAGACCTCGATATTGTCGGAATTAGTGATGCCGTGGATCAACGCTTGCTCAATCGCTTTGCCAGTCACGTCTTTCACATGTAAAATGCGCCGCTTGGAGTGGCCGCCCTCCTTACCTAAGGACACGCGCCCATCATCAAGCTGGGTAAACGCGACGCCTCGCGCCGCCAGCTCCTCGATGCTGGCGGCGCCATCCTTTAGGATCTCACGCACCGCTTGCTCGTTACAAAGACCATCGCCCGCGTCCAATGTGTCGGCGACATGCATTTCAACATCATCCGTCTGCGAAGTCACCGCGGCGATACCGCCTTGCGCGTAGTTCGTATTGGAATCGGCCGAATTCTTCTTGGTAATGACGGCTACACGGTGCCCTGCTTCAGCGATCTTTAAAGCAAAGCTCAGCCCAGCAATTCCACTACCGATGACAATAGCATCGTAAAATTTAGACATGCGCTTAGAGTTGGATGTTATCAATCAGGCGAGTTTGTTCCGCCCATGCAGCCACACAAAGTAATTGTTTGCCAGGTAGAATCTCACGAGCCGGCTCCATGCTATCGCGATCGACGACCTGCACATAGATAACGCGCAGGCGGCGTGAGCCCATCAAGTGATGCGTGACTTCGGCCACGATACGATCCACACTTTTGGTGCCGCGAGCAACCATCTCTTGCGCCATCATCAGTGCTTTGGAAATGTTGCTCGCCTCTTCACGTTGCTGATCCGTCAAGTAAGAGTTACGTGAACTGGTCGCCATACCATCGGCATCACGTTGAGTCGGGCCAATCACGATCTCCGCGGGGATATTCAGATCCGCCACCATTTTCTTGATTACGGCACACTGCTGCGCGTCCTTCTGCCCAAAGACCGCGATGTCGGGTCGTGTGATATTAAATAGTTTCAGGCAGACCGTAGTGACCCCACGAAAATGGTGCGGACGGGTAATGCCGCAAAGCCCGGAACTAATACGCTCCTCATTGACATAGGTCGAATAGCCCTCCGGATACATTTCATCCACGGACGGATTAAACACGATATCGGCTCCACGTTCACGGCACTTCTCGATATCCGCCTCCAACATGCGAGGATATTTTGCGTAATCTTCGCTAGGTCCAAACTGGGTGGGGTTGACAAAAATGGAAACAATGACCTTATCGGCCTTTTCCTTGGCAATATCAATCAGAGACAGGTGCCCCTCATGTAGGCAGCCCATAGTAGGCACGAGCCCGATCAGGCGTCCGCTAGAGCGCAGGCCGATGGCGTGAGATTGCATTTCATTTACCGATTGAATTGTTTGCATAACAAGATTTTCGTAAAGATTAACTAGCTTGTGCCATTTTTCACAATCATAAATAGAACTTAACAACAACCAATCCAATAAAGAATATTATGAGCGACCCATACATCCAGGAACTCTTCGCCGAGCGCATCGGCGGTAATCAGTACGGCAAATCCACTGCCATCTACAAGTTTGAGAAGATCAAACGTGCCAAAAAGGCAGCCAAAGAGGCCAAGCCGGACGTTGCCCTGATCGACATGGGCGTCGGTGAGCCCGATGAGATGGCCTTCCCCATTGTCATTAAGACCCTACAAGAAGAAGCCGCCAAGCCCGAGAATCGTGGCTACGCCGACAACGGTGGCGACGACTTCAAGAAAGCTGCAGCGCAATACATGGCCGACGTATTCAAGGTGAACGACATCGACGCCAGCACAGAAGTCGTGCACTCGATCGGCTCTAAGACCGCACTATCTCTGATCCCGGCCTGCTTCATTAATCCGGGCGACTATGTGCTCATGACCGTGCCAGGCTATCCTGTGCTCGGCACCCACGCTAAATACCTAGGTGGTCAGGTATACAACATGGAGCTGCGCGAAGAAAACAACTTCCTCCCCGACTTAGACGCCGTGCCCGCAGAAGTCTGCGCCAAGGCAAAGATCATGGTACTCAACTACCCCAACAACCCCACAGGCGCTTCTGCCACATTGGAGTTTTTTGCCAAGGCAGTCGAGTTCGCCAAAGCCAACAATCTCATCATCCTACAAGATGCGGCCTACGCCTCGCTGATTTTCGAAGGTAAGCCCGTATCCATCTTCCAAGTGCCCGGCGCTAAGGATGTAGCCATCGAGCTACACTCCCTCTCCAAGAGCTACAACATGACAGGCTGGCGCATCGGCTTTGTAGTCGGCAACCCACTCATCGTGCAAGCATACGCGGACATGAAGGATAACTCCGATTCCGGTCAGTTCCTCGCCATTCAAAAGGCAGGTGCCGTCGCACTCGCCAACCCACAGATCACCGACGAAATCGCGGCCAAATACTCGCGCCGCATGGATCTATTAGTCGCGGCAATCAATCAAAACGGTTTCAACGCCAAAAAGCCAAAGGGCAGCTTCTTCCTCTATGTAGCAGCCCCCAAGTCGGCTACTGTCGACGGCGAAACCACCGAATTCGACTCAGGCGAAGCCTTTAGCCAATGGCTCATCACCAACGAGCTCATCAGCACCGTGCCTTGGGATGACTGCGGTCGTTTCGTGCGTTTCTCCGTAACCTTCGCCGCACAAGGCGAAGACAAGGAAAAAGAAATCGCTGACGAAATCGCTCAACGTCTCGCGAAATACCAATTCGCATTTTAAATAGTTTCCCGCAACCGACGCACGGCGCAAAGCCGTGCGTCGGTCCAGCGGCCCCCACAGCGAACCGCCTAGCGATTCGCTCAACACCAACGATTCGCTCAACAGCAGCGATTCGCCAAACACCGGCTATCGCCTGCGTTCTACACACAAAGCGAAAAGACGTAGCATGACGGCGGAAGCCGTTGTCCATAGCAGCCTCCTCGGACAAACTATTCAGTACGACTCACATTGACTCGGAGAAAACGTTTCACATTGGCGGCATTCACGGCTTCGGTATCACGATAAGTGACCGTTTCGGTGCCATCGAAATTATTAACCGCTTCACCGACTTGCACGGCGCTACCGAGCCAATCCCCGCTGAGCTCGGATTCGCTCTGGACTGTGTATTCTAGATCGAGCGAAGGCGCACGACGATTGAATGTGATCATTAAATAATCACTGCCCGCGAACTCTTGCACCGCGACTTGCGGCAGCGCATCTGTATCGGCCACTCGCGGGTCCGAACCGAAGGCAAATTCAGCTAAATTCCCATAGGCGTCGTGATCGGGGTTCGCAGTATCGCCGCTGACCATAGGATCCTGCAATTCCGCGAGAGTAAAGTGCTCCTCTTTCCATGCATTGAAGGCGGTCTCGATACTGACGACTGTTTGTTGACGCTCTCCGAGTAGAGCGCCTCCAATTTGGGGCACTCCCAAATTGAGGACAAAGCTCTCGGGCGTATCCGCAATCGCATCGCTATGGATGGGAATATGGATCGTTTGCGGGCTGCTGTCTCCATCGGCCCAAGTGAGGACGCCGTAACTATCCGTATAATCAAGGCCTGGCGTCGCATCGTCAGCAACAGTGGCATAGCCCAATGTAAGCGCTCCCAGGGAGCCTCCGATACGTTTCACGGTAATATTTGCTGTGGTGCCTTCGACCTCCGTGCTGGCATCACGACTCAACTCGATTACGCCTGGCAGCCCCGCTAAGCCTGATATAAATCGCCACAAGGGACGATTTGGCGTCGCTGCTTGAAAAGATGTATACACTCCCCCGAGTAATATATTCCCATCTGGCTGTAGAGCTAATTCATAAACACGCCCAGCATGCCCTCCTGCAGCTGCAAATGCGGCATCGACCGTGCCATCTGAGCTTAGCTTCGCAATACGAGCGACTGCTGTACCACTCACATCTGTAAAATTGCCTCCAATCAATATATTTCCATCCGGCAGTATCCGCAAGGTCTCGACCGAATCATTAGGACTCACAACAAAATCACGATCGACTGAGCCGTCCGAATGAAGACGAGCGACCCCAGCGCGAGCGACATCATTAAAAGCACTAAAACTGCCCGAGATAAGTATTTTTCCATCGATTTGCACAGAAATATCTTCAACCGTGCGCAATGAAGCCATATTCCCCTCAAGATGCGCCCCCTCCATTACGCCGTCGAAGCTAGCATCAAGCGCACCTGTCGCCTCTACGCGACAAAGCCCAGCCTGAAATGGTAGGCTTGATGATAGATAAAACACACCTCCAAGTAAAAATTTACCATCAGCTTGTAGGGCTATAGATTCAATGCGCCAACCGCTGGTGCCTATAAAATCAGGCCCAACGAAGTCCGTATCCAGCGCACCAGTGGAATCGAGTAAAGCCAAATACTCCCGATCTATGTCGCCGACATGAGTAAACATGCCGGCAATAAGCACATTGCCATTAGGCAACGACAACATCGCATAAATGCGGTCATCGACCCCCACACCAGGGTCGAAAGATGTATCCAAACTGCCATCACTCAACAATCGGGCGATGCGGTTACGAGGCACACCATCATACTCCGTGAAGCGCCCCATGATGAGAATCTTCCCATCGGGCAACAGTTGAACTTGATCTATCGAAGCATCTGCGCCTGCACCGGGATCAAAACTGGTATCAATGCTGCCATCCGAGTTTATCCGCGCGATGCGCCCATAACTGTAGATATCATAATTACTATCCTGCAAACTAGAGAAAGCTCCTGCGATCAACATCTGGCCATTCGCTAAGGGCGCGATCGAATAAACGGAATTATTAATATGATTCGCCGCAAAAGTTGTATCACGTGCGCCTGGGTCGGCGATCGTCACAGTAGCATCTGCCGGCGGCACGACCACTCCACCCGTGGCACCAGTGAGGCTGACAGTAAAGTTTTCTGTGCCTTCCACCTGCGCATCGGCGACGATTGGAATCGAAATCGTTTTGGCACTCATGTCCCCATCCGCCCAATTGAGCGTGCCGGAACTACTGGTATAGTCGGCGCCCGCTGTAGCCGTGCCCGCACTGGTGCTATAATTGACCGAGACCGCGCCCACCGACTGGTTACTGCGCGTGACAGTCAATTCAGCGACGGCACCTTGCTCGTTAATAATATAATCGGACTCGCCCCACTGTAAGCGTGGCAAAAAGTCGATACTGACATCAAGCCATTCATTGGCCCCGCTGCCGCCTTGAGCGAGATTGGTAATACGAATGCCTGCGGCACTATCGAAAAAAGTCGAACCGACCGCCAGCGGCGCATCATACGGATTGCTACCGGGCGTTGTAAGATCGAGTAAGTTCCCTTGCTGGAGGGAATTGTAGCCCCAGAGCACATAAGCCCCATTATCGGTCGCGTTGGAATCCAAAGCTCTGCGATAGCCGATCCAGTAATCACGGGTTGAATCACGCACCACTTTGACCGCACGCGTCAGATTCAGATCCGCCCCTGCCTCGTCGAAACGATACAGCCTGACTGTCGCATCACTCAGTATAGTGTCGACCGCCGCGTCGGGAATCCACTGCAATAAGCTCTTATTCCAATGGCTAAAATCGTTTTCCGCATAATCACCATCGCCCATCAGATCAAAGGGGTCCCCATATTCGGTGGAACTGCCTGCGAGGTCGACTGGATCACTACCGCTCACCTGCCAATAATTTGAGTGACGTAAGCCGTAGGTATGCCCGAGCTCATGGCCTACGACGCGAAAATCAAAGTAACCATTGATCCATAGATTACTGCCGATCACGTTGGCACGCCCCCCAAAAGTGAATTTAGACCCACTCAGTCCCGATAAATTACTAAAGACCACCGCGACACGATCATAATCCTCTACATCAAAGCCTGCACTCAGGGCCGCCGCACGTGCATGTGTATGCAGCAAGGTCGTGGCATCGGCCGCCGCATAGCTTTCCGCAGTATTGGGCATGCGCAAGACACCCGTCACATCTGAACTCGAATCGAAGACGAGGTCCGTTTTTCCAAAGCTGCTGTTTTGTAGAAAATTGCGCACCTCCCCACTGTCGTTGATCACTGAATCCAATAAGCTTGGCGTGATCTCAACCGTTCCATTTTTATTGATCGGCACCCCTGTCAAGTCCGAGAAGTCGACCAAGATGACCAGTAAAGACTTGCTGCCATGGGTCCATGATTGACTGGGCCGCCCAGTCACGCCCGACGAGCCACTGCCAGCATCATTAGAGCTCAGAACCGGGTTATACTCCGCAGCCTGAACTGTGTGGGCAAACTCAGCCAAGGACGTATCCTCAGGTAGCACATGCCACTCCCCCAGCGCTTCCACAGTGCGCTCTCCCGTATCTGCCCGAGGCGCTCCCTGCGGGCGCGGTTCCCCCTCCGCGACGACTCGTATCCGCGACTCCGCCACTGCCAGCGATTGATCCAGTGCAAAGCCATGCAGCGAGGTCTCTCGCAAGGAGGCATCGTGCAAGCGAGCCCCATATACATAGACACGGTATTCTTGGTCATTAATCACCGTCGCTCGATAGAGCTCATGGGTATGATCTGGCTCCACCCCATCGGGATGTAGGCAGCTTTGCATGACAGCCAACTCCGCTCGCGCCGACACCGGCTGCTCAAGAAATTGCAGCACCGAAGCCGGCAAATCGACCCGCTCCACACGAGTAACGGCCAAGGCGAGCGCCGACTCAGGATCGTTCTGAATCAAATCCAACATCACTGGGCGACGCAGCTTTGCCAGCTCAATGCCTCTGCTCAAGAGAGCGGCTCGTTGCGCCGGAGCACTCACGAGATAGTCATCGATCCAAGTGGCAAATTCCTCCATTACCGGCGCCACGGAACTTGCTTGTGGCAAGGAGCCAAACAGCCGAGGCGCCTCAATAACATCGGGCTCACGCGCAGGCGGTGGCATCGGTTTCACCCCACGGTGCGCCCCCACCCCTTCCGCTGGTCCCACCGCAACAGCTTGCTGAATCTGCTGTTTTCGAAAAAATCCTCCCGCGCAAAACAAGAAAAAGAGCGCCAGAATGAAAAGACGAGGTAGTTTAGACATAGTCCCAGAGTAGGCAAAACGACCGCCCTGACAAGCTCAACTAATCGCGCGCAGTAGACCTATTTATTCCGCAGCGATATTCTTAATAATTTGCTCGAAGGCGGAGATTGCATTTTCCATCAGCGATAAATCAAAGCTTTCGTCGGGAGCATGCAAGTTATCCACTGGCGTAAAGAGCCCGATCATCAGCGCGTCGAGTCCAGCCCGTTTCTTGAAGTCGGCGATCACAGGAATACTGCCGCCTTCGCGCAGATAGATGGGCGCTTTGCCAAACTGATCCGCAATCGCCGCATCGGCGGCCTTAAACGCACGCGCAAGTGACGCGGGCTGATCTGCCGGTGTATTGGGACGCTCCGGCGGCACCACGTAATAAGCTTCCGCAATCCCACCATCGCGGAAACTAAGCGTCACCCCCTTGGGGCAGCGCTCACGAATCGTTTGTAACAATTGCGCCTGAATCTTAACCGGATCTTGGTTGGCCACTAGCCGGCAAGTGATTTTAGCAAAGGCTTCACTCGGAATCACGGTCTTAGAGCCCTCACCTTGATACCCGCCACCGATACCATTAAACTCAAGTGTTGGCCCAAAACGCACGGCTTCAAGTGGGCTGAGGCCATTGGCGGGATAAAACGCAGGGACATCCAGCATCGCGCGATAGCTCTCCACGGTTTCAGGATAGCGCTTTAACTCTTCTCGCTCCCAATCAAAAACGGGCACGACATCGTCATAAAATCCGGGCACGTTCACACTGCCGTCGGGATTGTGTAAAGTGGCGCAAATTTCCATAAGTGCCTGCAACGGATTATAAACGGCGCCCCCGTGAATGCCGGAGTGCAAGTCACTTTTAGGTCCACGTAATTTGATTTCCATGTCAACTAGACCACGCAACGCGGTAGTGATCACAATCTGCTCGGTATTGGGACTGCCTGTATCAGAAACCAACATAAAGTCAGCCTGCGACAAACGTTCGGCATATTGATCGAAGAATTTAGGCATGCTCGGGCTACCAATCTCCTCTTCGCCCTCGATCACATAAGTAATGTTCAAGGGCAAATCAGGCTTCGCTTGTAATACGCGGGAGAGCGCTGCCATGTGCACAATCGTGGGGCCCTTATTGTCGGCGGTGCCACGACCATACAAGCGACCATTACGTACAGTCGGTTCAAAGGGTTCATCCGTCCATAGTTCAAATGGATCCGCAGGCTGCACATCGTAGTGCCCATAAATGACCACATGCGGCCAATCGGGGTTTCCGATACGCTCGGCCAATAAAATGGGGTGCAAGTCGGTGGGCACCACCTCGACTGTAAAACCGATTTCCTCGAGCAAACGGGTGGCGTATTCACGCGCACCTTGCATGCCTTCAGCATATGCGGGATCAGTCGAGACGGAGGGAAAACGAATATATTCTTTGAGAACCTCTATTGGGTTTTGCATAATCTGTATCTGTTAACGTGTTTTATAAATTTCGTAAGCTTTTGGCATTAACTCATTGAGTTTTTGAATACGAGTCGAACCGGCGGGGTGCGTGGACAAGAACTCAGGTGTGGAGCCCCCACTCTGCGCATCCATTCGTTCCCAAAATCCAATCGCAGCACGCGGATCATAGCCTGCTTTTGCAGCATAAATAAGTCCAATCTCATCCGCTTCGCTCTCATGATAGCGACTATACGGCAAAATAACCCCCAAGGTCGCCCCCGCACCGTAAGCAGCCATAATCATAGTGCGGTCGCTACTATCCATATCTTTGGTGCCGAATTGCAGAGCTAAGGCGCCCCCCGCAGCCAACAATTGTTGCGTCACGCGCTCATTGCCATGTCCCGCCGCAACGTGTGCGACCTCATGCCCCATTACAATTGCCAGGTCATCATCGGTCTGTGCCACTTTAAAAATACCCGTATATACGGCAACCTTGCCGCCCGGCATCGCAAAAGCATTGATTTGCTCTGGATCGTCGAAAACGACAAACTCCCACTGTGCATTGGGCATGTCCGGAGCGGCCACGTATGCGATGCGCTCCCCCACTCGCTGCACCATTGCATTGTAGTTAGGATCCCTGGAGATCGGAGTCTCTTGCTTGAGCTGACCAAACTGAGTCGATGCCATCGAAGCCAATTGATCTGCAGGCACCAGGTGCAAGGCAGAACGCCCCGTTTGAGGAACAGTATGACACCCCGCCCCCAAAAAAATAATGCTAGCGAGTAATGGAAGGATATAAAACTTAAAAGGCATACCACAAAATAGTGCAAATGCGCCTAGCAAAGCAACTTTGTTTGCGACTTAGTTCAATAAACACGATTCTGATCCGATGTATTAGCTACACATTATATTACAAAAAATAACTTAATCTAGATAATACACAAAAGGTTTCCCTTGTCATGCGGCATAAATACAGGTAAAGCTGCGCAGCCTGCATGGCTGATATAAATCAAACAAAAACGCAACTAGCTCACCTAAGTGACGCTTGGAAACCTCCATCGATTAAAAACATTGGGCGCATGGGACTATTCGCGTCCGCATTGTTGAGCACACACTTAAGCGCTCAAACCAAAGCGGAGCTGGCTGAGCAAGTGGTACGCCTCGAACAAGAGCTGGCGAGTGCTCGCATGGCACTGGCTGCTGCAGCTGAGCGAGAAAAACTGGCTCTGGTCCCAGCGAACCAGGCTGAAGCCCAACTGGCCGCAGAGCCGTCGAGTTCTGCGCCCGCCAAAATCCGCATTGGCGACCTGACGATCGGCGGCGCCATACGTGCCAATTACGTGATTGGGGATTATGATAATCCCAATCCAGCCAAGCCGAGCCGTGGTGGAGATGGTGGCAACTTCGAATTAGACGTCTTTCGCATCAACTTAGATTATGCGCACGGCCCCTACTCCGCTAAAGCGGAATACCGTTTTTACGATGGCTACAATTTCCTCCATACTGCTTGGTTCGGCTATACTTTTGATGACCAGAGCCAATTACAAGTCGGCGTGAATCGTGTACCATTTGGACCAGGCGCTTATGGTGTTTCGCAAAGCTGGTTCTTCGATCAGCACTATTATGTCGGTCTTTCTGATGACATGGATCTCGGCATCAAGTACACCCTACAGCCGGGTAATTGGACAATTGACCTCGGCTACTACTTAGCGGACGAGGGCCAATGGCGCGGCGCAAGCCACGATAGCGCTCGCTACTCTTACGACGTAGTCAACGAATCGGGTGACGGCTATGAAGAGCGCCATCAACTCAACCTACGTGCCATTTATCACACGCAATTCGGTGCGATCGATGCCGATTTAGGCAGCTCCTTCCAATATGGACAACTCGCCAGCCAAGGCACGCAATCAGACGGGCATCACTACGCGGCCTCACTACACGCAGTTTTTAAATGGCACGAATGGACGCTCGCACCTCAGCTCAGTTATTATAAATACGATGTGGATTCCCACTTAGTGCAGTCCGGCGTGATGAGCGACGAGTTAATCGATTTCGGGGCCTATGACTACGCTTGGCCCGTCGCCGCTGAAGCATGGATCCCTGCCCTCTCGCTGAGCCGCTACTACGAAACTTCACGCATCGCATGGCTCGACTCGATTACGCCCTACATTGAATACAGCAGTATTCTGAAGACGGCTGACGGCCAAAACGATAGCGAATTATTTATTCTTGGCGCAGCATGGGCTCGTGGCGGTTGGTATATCTATACCGACCTCGCGTTTTCCAATGGCAATTACTTCATCGGTGGAGACAGCTTCACGACCTTTGGAGAGAATCCGGACGACAGCTGGCAGTCGCGCTTCAACGTTAACTTCGGTTATTACTTTTGAAAAATATGACAAAGCATAGCACCCCCAAGCGCACCAAAGAGGCGACGCTCGCAGAAAAGCTAAAAAAGGCAGAAAAGATCGCACGTGAAAAAGCGATCAAAGAACGCGCCAAGTTCCGAGGGCTACAAATACGCCCCACTCCTGGCTTGTTCGACGAATCCGAAAAGCAAGAGCCCGGTGAAAACAACTGGAGTGGCTTTGGCTTCGACATCCATCCACATGTCACGGTCAGCGCAGTCATCATTCTAGCGGTCTTCATCATTGCTACATTAATGTTCCAAGAGCAGGCAGCGGCCCTGTCCTCAGACGTATTAGCCTGGGTCTCGCGTAGCTTCGGTTGGTTTTTCATTTTAGCGGCCAACATTTTTATCGGCTGCGCTTTGTATTTCGCATTCAGCCGTTTTGGACGGATTCGGATTGGCGGGGCCAAGGCCTTACCTGAATTTTCGACACCAGCCTGGTATGCCATGCTACTCAGTGCAGGCATGGGGATCGGCTTGATGTTTTGGAGCGTAGGCGAGCCTATGTTTCACTTCAGCAGTCCTTCACCCATGTTTATCGGTGTCGAAGGCGGCAGCCCGGCGGCCGCCCAAGCAGCGATGGGGCTCACCTATTTTCACTGGGGCTTACATCCATGGGCAATCTATTCCATCGTCGGCTTAGGTTTGGCATTTTTCGCTTACAACCGCGGCCTGCCGCTCACGATTCGTTCGATTTTCTACCCGATCCTTGGGAACCGTATTTATGGCCGCTGGGGGGACTTTATCGACGTGCTCTCAGTGCTCGCCACTCTGATGGGGTTGGCCACTTCGCTCGGCCTTGGCGTCTCGCAAATCAACGCGGGGCTCCATCATTTATTTGACGTGGATGTATCCACTCAAGTTCAAGTGCTCCTCATTGCGATCATTACGGCCATCGCCACTTTTTCAGTCATGTCGGGACTCGATGGTGGCGTGAAACGTTTGAGTGAGCTCAACATGGGGCTTGCCGGCCTCTTACTACTATTTGTTCTCATCGCCGGCCCGACGATATATATTCTAAGTGGCTTCACGCAGAACTTGGGCTTCTACATCGAGAACTTCGCTCAATTGAGCCTATGGACCGAAACCTTTCGCGACTCCAACTGGCAAGGTAGTTGGACGGTATTTTACTGGGCCTGGTGGATCTCCTGGTCACCTTTTGTCGGCATGTTCATCGCCCGTATCTCCAAAGGGCGCACAGTGCGTGAGTTTATATTAGGCGTCATGGTCGTGCCAACCTTACTCTCCTTCCTTTGGATGTCCGTATTTGGCGGTTCAGCTTTGTGGATGGAGTCCACGGGCGTCGCTAAAATTGCAGATGCAGTGAATGCAGACGTGGCTACGGCCATGTTCGCGATGTTTGAGCACTTGCCAATCAGCGGCATACTCTCCTTTGTCGGGATCGTACTTGTATCGGTGTTCTTCATCACATCTTCCGACTCAGGTTCACTGGTGGTCGACCATCTCACTTCGGGGGGCAAACTCGACTCTCCTGTGCCACAGCGCGTATTCTGGGCCATAATGGAAGGCGTAGTCGCGGCAGTGTTACTACTCGGAGGCGGACTGCATACGCTGCAAACCGCATCGATCGTCACAGGCTTACCCTTTACGGTAGTGCTCTTACTGATCTGTTACTCGCTCTATCTGGGCCTGACCCAGGAAGCCTATGTTGAAGATGCAGTCGAAGATAAATTACGCGATGTGCATGCCGATCATCGACTGGACGAAGCGATCAGCTCCGCGCACGAGGTTTTACTAGAGAAGACCAAGGCCGAGCTCAAAGATTGAAACAGCGAACGTGAAACGTCCTTCCCCGGTCTGAAGGGCTTCAAAGATTATAGCTGACGCGCGACAGGCGTTTACAACCTGTCGCGCGAATAGCACAAATAACACACACTTAGTCCACAAAGACTAGCTCAGCGAAATCAAGAACGCCCACTGATAAGCGCCGGGCTGGATGCGGTATTTCTCCAAAGCATCGGGGCCGCAACTTCCGCTACCGAGCCCACGTTGTAAGTGATCGATCGATACATAAGTCTCGGGACGTGCATTGAGTTCATAGGTATGCTTGGCCGCAAACCAATCGGCATCCGTATAGTGGCTGGCTTTAAATTCAAAAGGCTGCCCAAGCGCCTGCACGCGCAGGCTGGCTCCGCTCTCGGAGTTATGAAAAGCACACCAGCGCGTATCTGATCGGTTACCACACTCCTGCGGCATCACATAAGGCACATGCAGCTCATCTACACTGGTTTCGAACACGTCGGCCCATACGCCCGCTGCGCGATCTCGATAGTTTTCATAAGGTCCTAAGCCACAATAGCTGACCTGCTCAAAGCCAGCAGACAGTGCGAACTGATTGCCAACACGCGCCAGATCTGGCAGCTCCGCTAGACAGTTTAGCTCATTCTGAACCCAAAGCCCCCCCTCAGTGAGACGAATGCACTGGGTCCATTCCCCAGCATTAGGGTGTACTGGAGTGCTGAGTTTAAAGACCGATTGAACGCTACCATCTGCTAGAACTTCTTGGCTGATCAATGACTGCGTAGTTTCATGCAAGCCGGCGGCTTTCCAGCGCATCAGCGGCTTACGCTCTTGGCCATCCCACAATTTAATACCGTCGTTATCGGTGCCGGCACGCCACCAAGTAAATTGTAGTGGTTCCGCCAACACGTTCTCACCCGAGCCTTGTAGTGAGTGCAAATGTCCATCGACGCGTGATATCTCGGCGCGCAGCTTGCCCGCAGTGAGTGTAAGCAGGGAATCATGCTCCGCAGGCACCGCGATCGCAGGCACATCTGTCGGCGAAATCAAGGCCGCTTCTTGCAAAATAAAGTGTTCCCATGCCAACTCGTGATCAGCGGCCAAGAGCCCCTCATCAATAATTAACTTAAAAGAGAAGCGAAGACAGAGCATCTCCCCCTGAAAGTCACGCTGATGGGCTGCGACTTCTACCAGATCAAAGTCTTTGGAGGCTCCGGGCTCGATGCCTTCCAGCTGAAGACTGCCCGACGCGATGGGCTGCCCATCGCCCGAAAGTGTCCACTCCGCCGCCAGATAATCGAGGCTGCGAAAATCCTGCTTGGAGCGTATGCTAAAGACAGTCGAATCGGCTGACTGGCGCGTAACGGCGACGGGCTGCGCAAGTTTTTTGAATTCGAACAATGCCGGGTGCGGTTCACGGTCGGGCCAGACCAATCCGTCACAAACAAAATTGGCATCATTAGGCGTATCGCCGTAATCACCTCCATAAGCCCAGTATTCTTCGCCGTCTTCGGTAATTTCTTTAAGACCGTGATCGATCCACTCCCAGATAAAACCGCCTTGTAGGCCCTCATACTTTTCGAAAACTTCGAAGTATTCTTTCAAACTGCCATTACTGTTCCCCATCGCATGCGAATACTCACAAAGGATCACTGGTCGCGGATCTTTGACGGTTTCCACCCATTCAACCAGGCTATGCACATGCGCATACATGGGGTTGATGACATCTGTGGCCAAGTGCCCTTGATCCCATTCGGAGTGACTTTGCCCGCGGGAGATCGCGCCTTCGTAGTGCAACACACGACTGGAATCGTAATGGCGAATCCAGCCCGCCATCGCATCGTGATTCGCACCATAGCCGGACTCATTGCCGAGTGACCACATAATGATGCTAGGGTGATTCTTATCTCGCATCACCATCCGCATGCCACGCTCAACGAATGCATTGAGGTAGCGCTTGTCTCTGCAAATTTGATTATGGAAATCGTGTGTCTCCACATTAGCCTCATCCACGACGTAGAAACCATATTCATCACAAAGGTCATAGAACTTAGGATCATTTGGATAGTGCGCGGTGCGGATGGCATTTACGTTAAATGCTTTCATGACTTCGAGGTCTTTTCGCATCAGTTCCTCTGAGACGACCTTACCCTCGGTATCCGAATGGTCATGGCGGTTCACTCCCTTGATCAGGACTGCCTTGCCATTGATCAAAAGCTCACGATCCTTTATTTCAACTCGACGAAAGCCGATCCAGGTTGCCGTGCTTTCTACAACTTCCCCACTGGGCGACTTTAAGCAGACCACTAAGCGGTAACGATGAGGCTGCTCGGCAGACCAAGGCTGAATCGTAGCGAAACTGGCTTCTACCTTAGCCCCGACTCGTGGCCAGTATTCCAACTTCCCGCGCGCGGTTTCAACTGGCTGTGTCTGCATATCCCCGGAAATGGAAGCACCCTCAGCATCTAGTAACTGCCAATCTATAGTCCAGCCAGCCTCGGGCGTGGCGCCCATCTCCACGCGCACAGTCAAATCCAGATCTCCATCTCCCGTCGCAGGATTGTAATCAGTGCGTGCAAAAATGTCTTCCAAATAAATACGATCGGTTGAATACAGCGCAACTTCGCGGTGAATCCCGCCCAATCGCCATTGATCCTGATCTTCTACAAAGCTGGCATCGCTGTATTGAATGACGACTGCCTTCAGCGTATTGGGCTGGTCCCAAAGCACGTGCTCAGTGATATCATATTCGGAGGGCAAGCGAGAATCCTTATTCATGCCCAGGAACTTGCCATTCAGATAGACCTGTAGGACACCTTCGACACCACCGAAATGCAGCACCACTCGACGCCCCTGCCAGCTAGGCTCGACCTCGAAGCTGCGCGCGTACACGCCAGTGGGATTACGCTCCGGCGTGAAGGGAGGCTCTTCGCTGAAGGGCATCTTCACATTTGTGTAGTGCGGAAAGCTATAGCCATGAAAACTCCACATACCCGGCACCGGAATATCGCCCCAGTCTTCACCCTCAGTCGTGAGCGTTTCCACGGCCTCGGGCAATTGCTCCGGCGATTCGCGGTACAGAAAGCGCCAATCACCATCCAAAGAACGCCACCATGGGGAGGCCTCGCGAGGCTGAGAGAGCGCCTCTGCAGCGCTAGGGAAAGAGACCTGAGTGGCGCGCATCGGCACACGATTGATGCCAGTTAGTTCGGGCTGTTGAAAGGTCTTACCAAGAGTTGAATCAATTGAGGGTAAAGGCATGTTTCTAAAATAGCAATTATTGCGTCCGGCGGGAATAGCTTGCATGACTAAAGGCATGTCATTTTTGATTAGCTACAATGCAGCAATTCGAAAAATGGATGATACACGACACGATGTATCGTGGCAGCTCAGAGCAATCCTTCTCTCAGGGCTTGAGTTGTGGCTTTCTGGATAAGAGCGGCAAAACTGAGGATGTCAGCAATGAGCATTACGACCGGCTAGCCATGGTGTATGTGCTTCGAGGCAGTGGCGGCTACCAGGATAGCCAAGGCTATCAATGTGAGCTCCACGCAGGGGATGTGTTTTTCCGATTCCCGGATCGCTCACATAGCAGCCACATCGAAGCTGATAGCCAATGGCACGAGTGCTTTGTCTCTTTGCGATCTGAGTGGTACCACATCTTCCAAGAACTGGAGCTGATACGTCCCGACCAAGTACGGCTCCCGATGGGCATCGCAGAGGAGATCCCGACTCGCATCCATGGGCTCATGGACCTGATGCGCGCGGCGGACACTCCGACCGAAACCAGCTCGCTGGAATTCGAAATTGCCGCGCTGATACGTCGTGTGCTGGCCAGCGCCCAGGCCAATCGCTATGCCGACACGCCCCACGCCGACTTACTTAAACGCGCGCGTGAAATCATTCGCACGCAAGCCGCCTTAAAGTGCAGTATCGAAACACTGCTGGCCGAACTCGGGCTTAGTTACTCGCGCTTGCGCAGTCTTTTTCGTGCCGCCTACAACATCAGTCCAGGTGAATTCCGCATACAGGTACGAATCGAGAATGCTTGCTCACTACTCGAAACCACCGATCTTCCGATCAAAAAAATCGCAGACCAACTGGGCTATGCGGATGCCTTCAGCTTCTCCAAGCAATTCAAACAGAGGGTCGCACTCTCTCCGCAGCAGTTTCGCTCACGCTAAGGTGCACTCCAACGCTAGCTGTAAGTCGCAAGCCGCAAATCGCAAGCCGCCTCGTTTACTTCTTCATCCAACCGAGCTGAATCGGTTTGCCGGCCTTTTTCTTAGGCTTCTTAGGCAACTGCCCTTCGATCCAATTCATAATCGCACCCCGCCCGCGCTTGGTCTTGGCGCTGCATTTAAAAATTTGGTTAGGCTTGAGCCCATAATCTTCCAGCGCCCGCGTGAGTTGCACCTCGTGACTGATCACCTTGGTATCCGCACTGCGATCAGTCTTGGTAAAGATAATCGAATATGGAATCTCGCATTGCTGCATCCAGTCAATGAAGGCTAAATCGGTGTCCAATGGCTCCAACTGGGAGTCCAACAATGCGAAAACTTGCTTCAAATTCTCACGGCCAGTCAGGTACCCACTGACTTGTTCGTTGAACTTTTCTTGCTGTGTTTTGGAAACCTTCGCGAAGCCATAACCGGGCAAATCGACCAGTGTCCACTGATCGTTCATGCGAAAGAAATTAATCAACTTCGTTTTACCGGGCGTGCCCGAAGTCTTGGCCAGGCCCTTCACCTCTGCCAGCATGTTGACCAGCGAGGACTTGCCCACATTGGAGCGTCCCACAAAGGCAAACTCAGGCAGATTGGTGACGGGGCAGGCTTCGAGGTCGACTGCACATCCGATAAAACGAGCTGATGTAATTTTCATAGAGTGCTTTACTTAATCAAGCAGTGGCCCGTCATGGACTCAGGCTGCGGAAGGTTCATCAGCTTCAGCAATGTCGGGGCGATATCGCCCAGCGCGCCAGACTCCATGAGCTCGGCGTTCTTATATTGCTCGCTGTAAACAACGACTTCGACGGGGTTGAGCGTGTGCGCGGTGTGAGGACCGTTGCTCGCGTGATTCCAAAGTTGGTCGGAATTCCCGTGATCGGCAGTGATCACGGCAGAGCCACCCACTTCATCGATCGCGGCCAGTAGGTCGCCCACGCAACCGTCGACGATCTCGCAGGCTTGGATACAGGCATCCAAGACACCCGTGTGTCCGACCATGTCGGGATTGGCAAAATTGATCACAACCAGGCCGTATTTGCCGGATTTGATCGCTTCGACCGAAGCGTCGCGAATGCCGTAGGCCGACATTTCAGGCTTCTCATCATACGTGGCACAGTCTTTGCGGCTCGGAACCAACTCACGATCTTCCCCGGGGAAGGGCTCTTCGCGGTAGTCATTAAAGAAGAAAGTCACGTGTGGGAATTTTTCCGTCTCCGCGCAGCGGAATTGCCCAATCCCCTTGTCGGCCACATAGCTACCGAGGATGTCTTTCATCTTTTCAGGCTTCTGAAACACGATATTGGGGCAGAGGCCCTTTTGATATTCGCTCAGCGTCGCGAAGAAAACATCAAGCTTCTCGCCACGATCGAAGCCATCAAAGTCGTCTTGAATGAAGGCGCGGGTCAGCTCACGTGGACGGTCACCACGGAAGTTAAAGAAAATCACCGAATCGCCCTCTTGCACCGCGGCAATTGCTTGTCCGTCGGCGCCGACAATCGCAGTAGGTGGGCAGAACTCGTCTCCCTTAGTGCCTTCCGTTTCAGGCGAGTCGTATTGCAGCTGAATCGCCGCGTCTGCACTGGTCGCACTACGCTCGACCGTGCGACCGGTAATGCAATCGTAGGCGCGCTGCACGCGATCCCAGCGATTGTCACGGTCCATCGCCCAGTAACGACCTGCGATGCTCGCGATTTGTCCCACGCCGATCTCAGTCATTTGAGCTTCGACCTCGGCAATGAAGTTCTTACCAGAGAAAGGGCCCGTGTCGCGTCCATCGGTAAAAGCGTGCAAATAAACCCGCTCGATGCCCTCTTCTTTGGCGATCTTTAGTAAGCCGTAAAGGTGATCTAACATGGAGTGCACCCCCGCATCGGAGACCAAGCCCATAAAATGAAGTGCAGAGCCCTTGGCGCGCACATTATCGAAAGCAGCTTTAAGCGCTGGGCTTTCTTTCACCGAACCAGTCTCGATGCCCTTATTGATACGCACTAGCTCCTGGTCCACCACACGGCCCGCACCGATGTTTTGGTGCCCCACTTCGGAGTTCCCCATAATGCCAGCGGGCAAGCCAACTTCGAGACCACAGGCCGCGATCTCGGTGCGCGGATACTCTGCAGTCAAACGGTCAGCCACCGGCGTGTTTGCCAGCTTGACAGCGTTATAAGCATCGTAAGATGCATCATGATTAGCTCCCCAACCATCACGGATGATGAGGACGACAGGCTTTTGTTTTTCAGACATAGTAAATGAGTTGTTCGGTTTTCTGTGCTCGGTTTGCTCGGTTCTTGGCTCTCGGTTCTACGGATCACTAGAGAGCCGAAAACCAGTAAAGCTAAAATAGGTAGCCAAATTGTGAGAGTGCGGAAAGCGAAAGAATCCCGAAGTAAATAAAAAGCAAGGCCACACCTTCACGGCGCGACACGATATGACCACTCTTAAAGAACCATAGTAGTAGCCCTGAAAGCAAAACCAAAGCAGGAAACTCAACTAGCAAGAGCTCATAATGCACATTCATACCAGTGATTGCCGAAACACCACCACCGATCAGCAGTATATTAAACAGATTCGAGCCCACGATATTGCCCGCACACATATCGCCATGCCCCGCACGCACGGCAGCCACAGATGCAGCCAACTCCGGCAGACTCGTGCCAACGGCCACAATGGTGAGGCCGACAAACATCTCACTCGCCCCCATTCGCATGGCAAGCTCCACCGAGGCACCCACCAATACATCTGCGCCCAAGGCCAATAAAGCGGCACCTGCTAAAATAAATAGTAAGGCCGATTGAGTCGTTCGACGTGAATACTCCTCGGCCCCTTCGGTAAATTCCTGAATAGCGCCAGCCGAATCTTTGGACTTCGCACTGCGGACGACATAGATCAAATAAGCTGCCGTTAATGCCAGCAATATGCAGCCTTCCATGCGGTGAAAACCACCGCCCATTGCAAAAAGTCCGAAAATAACTGTAACAGCTATCAATATCGGCACTTCGCGGCGTATCATCCGCAGCTCAATTTTCAGTGGCGCGATGATCGCAGCGATCCCGAGAATCAGGCCGATATTCGCCACATTGCTGCCTAGAATGTTACCGAGCGCGATTTGTGGATTGTCTCGGGCTGCCATAAGCGAGGTCGCCATTTCTGGCATCGACGTAGCGATCGAGACCACGGTCAAGCCGACCACAATGGGATCGATTTTTAGATTCGTCGAAACGGCCGCCGCCCCCGTCGTCAAAATGTCGCCACCAAAAGTAAGCGCCACAAACCCGATAACTAGTAAAAGAAACAACCAGACGAGGTGTAAATCTGGGAAAGGCAGATTGATGAGTGCGAGAGACATAAGTAACGATAGATTGGCAGCAATAATATGGGCCGAAGAGCAAGGCAAGAAAGGCATTTAAAGAATGTGCGGCGAGAAAATTCTGAGTGCTTGACTTGAGGAAGCAAAAAACCACACTGCCGCGCTTTTCAACGGCCTTCGGTCAAATATTATGGCGCACGACCTCAAAGATACGCTCAACCTCCCTCAAACGAATTTCCCCATGCGGGGCAACTTAGTGGAGCGCGAACCTAAGCGAATAGATCACTGGAAGAAAATCGGTCTCTACGACCAGATCCAGGCTAAAAATAGTGGGGGTGAAAGTTTCATTCTGCACGATGGTCCGCCCTTTACCAATGGCGACCTCCACCTGGGGCACGCGCTCAACAAGACCTTGAAGGACACCATCTTACGCTACAAGTGGATGTCTGGCTACAACGCGCCCTACATCCCAGGCTGGGACAGTCATGGCTTGCCCATCGAGCACAAAGTCTCACGTGAGCTACAGGACTCCGGACGCACGGATTACACCGCGCTCGAGGTGCGCAAGGCTTGCGCTAAATTTGCGGACAAGTATCGCGTCATCCAAAGCGAGCAGTTCGAGCGCTTGGGTGTCACAGCCGATTGGGCCAATGAATATTGGACCATTCACCCCGAATATGAGGCGGCCGAATTAGAAACTTTCGCAAATTTTGTGGAACAAGGCCTCGTATATCGCAGCAAAAAACCAGTTTATTGGTCCATCCCCTGCGAGACTGCGCTCGCCGAAGCGGAGATCGAGTACAAGGACCACACCAGCATCTCAATCTTCGTCAAACTTCGCCTGAGTGACGAAGCACGTGCCAAGCTGGCCTTACCCGACGAAGATAGCTCAATATTGATCTGGACCACCACACCTTGGACACTGCCCGCTAACCTTGCAGTGTCAGTGCACCCAAATATCGAGTATTCCGCGATCAAGACCGCCTCCCATGGCACACTCATCGTGGCCACACCTTTGCTGGATTCTGTAATCGCTGAATGCAAGCTGGAAGGCGTCGAAACAATCGCTACCTACCTAGGCTCGCAGCTCGAAAAGCTCGAAGCGCGTCATCCCTTCATCGACCGTCCCTCCCCCATTCTGTTGGCTGAATATGTCACCACAGAGAGTGGCACAGGCTGTGTGCACACCGCTCCCGGACACGGTCTCGACGACTACATCACCGGTATCAACAATGGTATCGAAGTCTATTGCCCACTCGACGACAAGGGCTGTTATGTAGACGATGGCCAAGTGCCTGCCGATCTGGTGGGACTCTCCGTGCTTGAAACTGGCGATGGCAAACCATCCGACGCGAATCTCGGCGTGCTGCGCATCATCGCGACTAACGGCTCGCTGATCGCTAAAAAGAAAATCAAGCACAGCTACCCGCACTGCTGGCGCTCCAAGACGCCGGTCGTCTTCCGCGCCATGGACCAATGGTTCATCGCCTTGGACAAAAATGGCGACCGTGCACGCGCACTGGAGTCGCTCAACGACGTCAATTTCATCCCTAGCTGGGGCAAGAACCGCATCTGCGCGGCCGTCGAAAACCGTCCGGATTGGTGCATCAGCCGTCAACGCACTTGGGGGGTACCGATCCCGGCCTTCTACGACGAAGATGGCGGCGCTTATATCGACGCCAAGGTGATTCGTGCAATTTCACAAAAGGTCGCGCAATCAGGCACAAATATCTGGTTTGAGCAAACGGCCGCTGAAATCCTAGACGGCATTGAACTGCCGACGGACTGGCCCAGCACAGACAAACTCAAGTGTGGCACAGACACACTTGACGTCTGGATTGATTCCGGCTCCAGCCATCGCGCAGTGCTCCAAAAGCGTCCCAACCTGAAATGGCCTGCGGACCTCTATCTGGAAGGCTCCGACCAACACCGCGGCTGGTTCCAAAGCTCGCTGTGGACCTCGGTGATCGCCGACAAGGCGGCACCTTACAAGAATCTCCTCACCCACGGCTTCATCGTAAAGGAAGATGGCACCAAGCTCTCTAAGAGCGACGGCGCCGCGCGTCCGCTCAACGAATGGATTGGCGGCTATGGGGCCGACATCATACGCCTCTGGATCTGCTCACAAGACTATCGTGGCGACGTGCCGGTTTCCGACAAGATCGTCAAGAACGTGGCCAACAATTACCGCAACCTGCGCAACACACTGCGCTTCCAAATCGGTAACTTACACGACTTCGACCTGAGTAAAGATGCGGTGCCGCTCGACCAATTGAATGCCCTGGATAAGTGGGTGCTCAACGAACTCGGCCAGCTGGTACGTAAAGTATCTGAAGCCTACGAAGCCTATGAGTTCCACCGCGCATTCAAAGATTACATCGATCCCTTCGTCGCCAACACCTTGTCGGCCACCTATCACGATGTCATCAAGGATCGCCTCTACACACGTAGCCCCAACGATCCTCTGCGCCGCTCTTCACAAACTGCGATACAGATCATCTTCTCCGTATTCACTCGACTGATCGCACCTTTGGTACCTTTCACCGCAGATGAAGCCTGGAGCTACGCACAAAGCGATAGCGATTTCGGCGATCAGCCCATTGCGCTCGCCGACTGGCCTCAGGTAGATGTCGCATGGGACGATGCAGAAACTGCCTCGGACATTCGTGAGTTACGCAACTTCCTTTCAAATCAGCTCAATGACCGCCTCGAAGCTCTACGTCAGCAGAAAACGATCGGTCAAAGCCTCGACGCCAAGGCAGTCATCACTGGCAGCGCAAGCAATGCCGATTTTGCCCGCCTCAAAAAATATGAAGCCGATCTGCCGGAACTCTTCATTCTTTCGCAGGTCAGCTTGATCGAATCTCCCGAAGCCACCGAACTCCAGATCGAAGTCGCTCACGCAGACGGTGTCCGCTGCCCTCGCAGCTGGCGCTGGGTGCCTGAACTCGTCGAGACAGAAAAATGGGGTGCGGTTTCGCCACGTTGTGCCGAAGCGCTGAAATCAATCTAACCAATTAACCGTTAACATCACTTCAATCTCTTCTAAATATTTAAGCTATCATGCCTACCAATAAAAAGACTCCAGCAAATACTTTAAAAAAAGCGGTTGTTTCACGCGAGGGCGCGGCTGCCAACAAGAAATCGACACCCATCGTCTTTTCACTCGACGATGTCGAAGAATTGATGGCTGCCAAGAAGTCGCAAATTCCCGCACAAGAAGAAGCACCTAAAAAAGTCGCTGCAAAAGTACAACCTAGCAAGAAAGTCATCGTCGACGACAAGCCCGTTGAAAAACGTGTGCTCGGCGCCGCCTCGCTGGCCGACATTCTAGGCTTCAGCCCGACGGAAAAGAAAAAGAGCACCGAACTCGACGAAGACCAGATCCCGCAAAAGTGGAAAAAATACTACGACTTGCTGCTCGATCTACGTGCGCATGTTAGTGACGAAATTAATCTACATACTTCGGATACACTCAAGCACACATCAAACGATAACTCTGGCGACAATCACGCAGCTGAGTCGGGCACCGATGCGTTCGATCACGATTTCGCACTAAGTCTGGTTTCCAATGAACAGGATGCCCTGCACGAAATCGAAGCCGCCATTTTACGTATCAAAGACGGTAGCTACGGCATATGTGAAATCACCGAAAAACCAATTCCAGCAGCACGTTTGACAGCAGTGCCCTTCGCACGCTACTCAGTAGAAGGCCAAGCCGAACACGAAAAGAGCCAAATGCGCAAGAGCAACCGCATCGCCGCGGGCGGCATCTTCGGTGATGTGACCGATGCACCTAAGCTCGAGTCCAGCGACGACGACGAGGAATAATCCTCAGCCTCGAAACTGAGTTCAGATTTATTCAGCGCATTCGAGTATCACTCGAATGCGCTTTTTTAGGCCTGAATCTCTCGCTCATACTGCCTCACTCGCTGGCAATATGAGTGAGAACGAGACCTGACCCTGGCAATAGTCATTCAAAATCAGATCTCCCTCATGCGCACGCGCAATTTCACGCGCGAGACTCAAGCCCAAGCCCGAGCCCGCGGTCGTACGCGATTTCTCCACACGGTGGAAGCGCTTAAATAGCAAAGGGCAATCTTCTTCAGGGATCGGTGGCGCTGTATTCGTCAAGGTGAAACACAATTGAGTGCCTTGGCGTTCTAGACGAAAGCAGACCGCGCCCCCAGACACTGTGTATTTCGCCGCATTCGAAATCATATTACGAACCGCCTGGTTCAATAAGGCCAGATCGCCACACACGAAACTGGGCTCTATCAAAAAAATATCTACTTGAAGTGCGGGCGCCATCACTTCCAAGTCCTCTGCCGCCGAACGAATCAGCTCACTTAACTCGAGTCGCTGGCTATTCAACTTTAACCGCCCCTCATCCGCATGCGCGAGTAAGAGTAATTTTTGCACGACAGATTTCAAATGGCTTAGCTCTTCCATCAGCATGCCATAGCGCTGCTGCTCCTGCGAGCCTGCCTCCGCCGATTGAATCGCATTATCCAATTCGCCCTGAAGTATCGTGAGCGGCGTCTGTAACTCGTGTGCGGCATCGGCACTAAAGCGCACCGCCTGTTGGTAGCCCTTCTCTAAACGGTCCAGCATTTGATTAAATACAGAAACTAAGCGTTGTAGCTCAATATCTCGCCCCACCATAGGAATACGGCGATCCAGGCCCTTGGCCGTAATGCCTTCAGCTGTATCCGCTATAATCGAGACTGGACGCATGGCTCGATCCGCAAGAAACCAGCCAACAAAGGATAATAGGATCAAGCCGATCGGCACCGCTAAGAAGAAAACGGTTCGCAAACTATTCAAGTCGCGATAAAACACCTGCATATTCATTGCTAAGACTACCGTCTGGTGATCTGAAATAAAGAGCCCCACTCTCCAATTGCCCGACTGCGACTTGGAGTAGAGTGTTTTAAAGCCAGCTTCAACAATCACCGGAGGCTCACGTCGCCGCGGCGGCAGCCTCGCCTCAGCCAGTGGTGCCAGTTCCTCCGAATTAAGCCATCCGTCCTGATCCGAGTCTAGCAGCTCAAACTCAACCACGGGCCCATCGAATTCTTGTAGCGATATTACACCATCTTGATCCCGATCTAGTCGGCGTATAATTCCACTCCCGATGGGACGGACCATCTTCTCCTCGGACAACACTAGTGGCTGCTCCAGCACCCCTTCAGCCAATTTAATTAATTCAGCTGGCGCATTGTCCGACTGAAATGACACCTGCTGCGCCCCATTTACCACCAATAACGCCATCCGCCCGTCCGCATCATCTCCGTAGATAAATTGTAACGACTTCTCAAAATTCTGCCAAAAATTGTGCGGACGCGAACCTCGCAGAGACGATTCCGCGAGAGTCCGAATCTCCTGATCCATACCATCAATTCCGGTATGATATGCCGACGCAAAGAAGAGTCCACCAAACGACACCAACAAAGTTCCCGTAACCAGCAACGAGGTCAGCGCGATCTTAAATTTAAACGAGTGCCTCATGCTTCATCCCGCAAACGATAACCCACCCCACGAATGGTCTCTATCATCGAGGCCTCGCCCGCGACATCAATTTTACCACGTACGCGTCGCACATACACGTCTACCACGTTGGTCTGCGGATCGAAATCGTAGCCCCAGACATTCTCGAGCAGTTGCGTGCGCGAATACACCCGCCCTGGCGAACGCATCAAAAGCTCAAGCATGTTAAACTCACGACTGGTCAAATCGATACTTTCCTCTCCGCGATGCACCTCCCGGGTGATTAAGTTCAGGCTTAGCGCCCCTTGCTGGATCACATTTAGCGGCTCTCCGCTGGCACGACGACTGACCGCGAGTATACGCGCAATCAGTTCTTCCATGAAGAAGGGCTTCGCCAGATAATCATCTGCTCCGAGGTTTAAGCCCTCCACACGTTCATCCAAACCGCTTCGCGCCGTAAGTAAAATGACTGGCACTGTATTTTTCTGCTCTCGCAAGCTGCGCAAGATACTCAAACCATCACGGCCAGGCAGCATAATATCCAACAGAATCACGTCATAAGATTCGGATACCGCCAAATCGTAACCGGCATCGCCATCATTACAAACGTCGATCACATAGCCTTGCTCCTTCAGTCCTCTCTGGACAAAAGAAGCAATCTTGGGGTCATCTTCCACTATCAGGATTTTCATACGCGAAGAAGCTAGCACAGTCGTATATATTTCAGCGATAGCTTTCTGATTACAAAACTGTAATTTTTATACGCTGGCCATAGTCAAAAAGCTCTGCTTAATTTCGAGACTCGGAGCGTTATGCATGTTTGGATGCGAGCCGCCGACAACAACTTTTTTAATGTCTGGCACAGACAATAACTACTACACCACACACACACACACACACACACCGCCAATGGCTCCGCCCCCGATGACTGGGCGGGGCTATTGGTGGAACTTGTGCAATTGAAGCCGATCCGCCTTACGGTCCGTCAATAGTTCCAGGACGCGTAGGCCCGGCTCCGATGACTTAGTCAACGCATTCACCAGTTGTGACCAATCATTAACGACTTGATGAGGCACACGATACGCGGCACATAATTGCCCCGGATCTACATTCTGCGGCGTGCTAAAATATTGCTCAAAAGGTGGATCCATCTGGGCCACAGGCAAGTGCTCAAAGATGCCACCACCGTTGTTATTAATCAATACTACGGTTAAACTGCCCCGCAGCTGACTGGATGCTAACAGTCCATTGCTATCGTGCAAAAAAGCCAAATCACCCGTCAATAAAAAGGCAGGTCGTCCCCCGTGAGCCACCCCCAAAGCGGTGCTCAAAGTCCCGTCGATTCCATTCGCACCTCGATTGCAAAAGACCGCACAAGCGCGACTACCAGCCGACCAAAAATACTCGGCGTAACGCACACTCATACTGCTCGCCAAGAAGACACTGCTACCAACTGGCAAATGTCGAGACAGTAACCAAGCGACTTTACCTTCAAACAATGTATCAAGATTTTCCATACACTCATCAATCGCTTGCGACTGGCGAGCTTCCAGCGTCGTCCATTTGGATGCCCAGTCGGAGTCCACACGTTGATGTTGCAAATGCTCCGCAAGACTAAGCACATCGCCATATAGTGGAGTTGCGACACGATGCAAAGGGTCGGTGTTGATCGGAGAGGCACTCAGTAAAAATGAGACCGCATTTAACTGCCCCAACCAAGCGCGTAAGACCTTGCTAGTCGGCAAAGATCCGATCTGTAAGATCGCGGTCGGTTGCAGCGAAGCTTGCTCGCCAGATTCACGCAAAAATGTATCATAGCGGGTAATCACCCTCCTATCTTCGCTAGCATAATTTCGGAGTGGATTCAGCACATCCGCCAGGACCGGCCACCCAAGCTTCTTAGAGATCATTGAAACTGCATTCGCAAAAGCCTCATCGCCACAGCGCGGATTTTCAGTGCCCACGATAATCAGTCCTCGACTGTGACTGCTAAGGCGCTCCAAAGCCACCAGATCCAGACCACCCGCTTGCAACACCGCCTCGCACGGACGGGTCGACACAGTCGCCGCCTCCTCCAGCACTGCCGCCTCCACGACAGGCTGTGATGCGTCCAAGCTCGGCGGCAAGGGATCACGGAATGGGAAATTCAAATGCACAGGCCCCGCATTCGCACTCAAAGACAAGTGCACCGCATGCACCAAGCTTTGCCGCAAATAGGCCAGCATCTCAGGCGAGCACTCGGGTAAAGCCAATTCTTTAAATTGCCGCACACTGTCGCCATAGAGCTTGAGCTGATCGATCGTTTGGCCCGAACTGCAATCACGCAACTCTGCTGGACGGTCCGCAGTCATAATGATCAGCGGCGTGCCACTCATCGAGGCCTCCAACACAGCCGGCCAATAATTCACCGCGGCCGAGCCCGAAGTGCACACTAGTGCGACCGGTCGCCGAGTCCGCTTGGCCAAGCCTAAGGCATAAAACGCAGCCGATCGCTCATCCAAAATCGAGAGTGCCTCCACCCGCGCATTGCGCGCCGCGGCAATCGTCAGCGGCGTCGAACGCGATCCCGGCGAGGTCACCACCGTATTCACGCCCAAACGAGCCAAAACCTCCATAGTCAATGCCCCCCAAGCGGAATTCACATTGGAGCGAGCGATGGCATCAAAAGGTTCAGTTACAGACAGCGACATTCTATCATTTATTCGAGCTATGATTCAGATGTCAACGATCTCACAAAGGCTTGCCGACCGAAAACTGAGGGACAAAATATATTCTCTGGCGTGTTGCCATAATAGCCTCACCCCCATAAAATTGCGCCATCTACTTACAACCTCCCCCCTATCCTATACCACGCCTGGGCTAACTGTCACCACTGAGCAGCTATGAAATCCTCCCCTAGACGCTACCTACTGATTCCGCTCTGCGCGGCTTGGCTGCTCGCGATGTTCTTTATCTACATAGAATTAAGACATTCGGGACTCCGCACGCTCCGCGACCTATGGAGCATATTGATACAAGTTTCGGGCGTCACTTTTCCACTGCTTTTCGTCAGCATCTACCTCTCAAATAAACGCTTACAGAAACGCTTCGACAATCTATCCAGTTCCATCGCTCAAGCAAAAGAGGAAGAACTGTCTCGAAATCGTAGCATTATTGAAGGCACCGAAGTCGGCACTTGGGACTGGAATTTGAAAACAGGCGAACTCGTACTCAATGAACGCTGGGCGGGGATTCTTGGCTACACGCTCGAAGAGCTCAAACCCATCGGTATCAGCACCTGGGAGCGAACCGTCCACCCCGACGACATGCAGTCCGCCGAAATCATGCGCCACCAGCACCTCCGTGGAGAAAAAAAATACTATGATGCTCAATTTCGCCAACGCCACAAAAACGGCGAATGGCGCTGGATCAACGCCCGTGGCAAACTGGTCGAATGGACCCCCACGGGCGAACCACTACGCATGAGTGGCACCCACATGGACATCACGGAGCAAAAAGAAGCTGAGCTCGCACTTAGTGAGTCGAAACGAATGTTGCGCCGCGTGCTCAATACCATTCCAGCCCGTGTTTTTTGGAAAGATACCCACTCCGTGTTTCTAGGCTGTAATCAATTACTCGCACAGGATTTAGGCCAAGAAACCCCCTATGACCTCATCGACAAAACCGACTACGATTTCTTTAGCAAAGAAGAGGCTGAGCGCTTTCGACAAGACGATCAAGAAGTCATGCGCACGGGGAAGGCTAAAATTGCCTACGAAGAAGCCCTCAAACGTCCTGATGGAGGCTTAATTTGGTTGCTCACTTCAAAAGTTCCCCTGCGTGATCAGGACGACAAGATCATCGGCGTATTGGGCACTTATGAAGACATTAGCCTGCGCAAACAAACAGAGTTCGAACTCATCCAAGCCAAAGAAGCCGCCGAAGCTGCCAGCAAGGCGAAAAGCGAATTCCTCGCGGTCATGAGCCATGAAATGCGCACCCCGCTCAACCCGATATTGGGTTTCGCCGACATTTTACTAGAGAGCTGCACGGAAGAGCCCGAAGTCAGCTATATTAACACCATCATCAGCTCTGGCCAACGTCAGCTCGCCCTCATCGACGACATTTTGCACTACATGCGCATCATCAGCGAACGTGTCGAGCCCAACAATCAGCAGTTTAACTTAGTCAAATTTTGCCAAAGCCTAATCGAAGAACTCCAACCGAGCGCAGGCGAGCTCACACTCCACTTTCAGAATGGCAAACTCGGCGCCCCAGTCCCCGTCGACCTATGCGTCGAGACCGATCAGCACATGTTGCGGCGCATCTTGGAAAACCTGCTCAATAATTCGATCAAATACACCCACAGCGGCAGCGTTAACCTGCAACTGTCAATGAAAGCCAGCCCCAGCCCACGCTTTCAATTCACCGTGCAAGACACCGGCATCGGAATCGAAGCATCCCAACAAAAACAACTCTTTGATCCCTTTAGCCAAGTCGACGCATCCTACACCCGCAAGCACGAAGGCATTGGCCTCGGCTTAGCCATTTGTCAAAAGCTCACCCATCTATTAGACGGAAAAATCGGACTCCAAAGCACACTCGGGCAAGGCTCCACTTTTACAGTAGATCTGCCCCTCCAAGTTGTCACTGAAAGCCCAGCAAGTATCACCACAGACAGGCCAACGCCCCGCAAAGAAAAATTCGCACGCCCCTACAAAATACTCATTGTCGATGACAAGCCCGACAATATCCTGATAGCCAAGGCACTCGTCGAATCCCACCAAGGTCAGGCCCACACAGCCAACAACGGTAAAGAAGCGATCGCCAGCTGCCAAAAAGAGACATTTGACCTAATTTTAATGGACTTATCGATGCCGCTCATGAACGGCATTCAAGCCAGTAACTGGATACGCAGCCACTCCAGCGAGAATCAGCATACCCCGATTATCGCCATGACTGCAAACGTCGACAAAGAAGCTCAAAACGCCTGCCACGAAGCCGGCATGGCCGCCTTCATCAGCAAGCCCATCCAATCCCAAGACTTCTTCCAAACGCTCAACGCCCTACTCAAGTAGCCCCCAGCAAGAGAGCTTATTTTGGCCGCAGAACAATCTTTCATACAGCCGAAGCCAGCTGCGTGAATAGATGGCACAGGGACGGGGTCTAAAGAGCCCCGCTACTTTTGATTCTGTAGCCGAGTTCTTTAGACTCGGTTATGGAATGCTAGTGAACGCCTATTATGCGGCAGAACCGTCGCTTATTAGAACTGAGTAGCTAACAATCATAAAAACTCACCCTAATTCCGCAATTCACTACACTATCAACTGACTTGCATTGCTCTCACGACCCAATCCTTTAGACAGTTGACACGACAAAAATCTAACGTTTTATATGAATGGTATGAAATTCTGTTCTGGTTTATCCCTAGGTTGTGTTTTAACCGCCTGCCTTGTCGGCTTACTGGGCGCTAAGTGGAATCAACGCCAAATAGAACAGATCGAATCACAATTATTGGAACTGCAGCAACCAAACCAAAGCTATCAAATATATAGTCATTTAGACCATTCAATCGAGCTAAGAGAGCGTATCTTGGTAACCGAACAATCTTTTATGCAGCAGTTCATACCAGAGGATCAACAGAAATGCTATTTGACCTATTTTACCCGTGGTCTGGATTCGAGCGGGGGTGTCGTGGCAGCAAAGAACCGCTGGGATCCCACACTGGAACTAGCGTATCAACGCGGATTCAAGATGAAGCAGCTCTTTTCAGACGGCTTTCGAGCGGGTCTGTGGAAAAGCCAATCTTTACTAGGGTTCACGCAACAACCCGCAGCCGAAGCTTCGGAATGATCGTCTGACATTCTGTTTAAATTCTCTTTAAACATCCCCTCCCCAACATGAAAACATTTCTAATCATATTCTGCACCCTCTATTGGGTCGCTTGTTCTCAAGAAAAATCCAAGACCTCACACACAGAAAACGAGGTCGAGCATCACCCGATATTTGTATCCGAAAATCGTCAAATCGAAGCTTGGATCTACGAAAAAGGCTACGATGCAGACAAGCCATGGAAGTCTCGCTACGTAACTAAACTTCAAGGCCACGGTGAACTGACGCTGAGCGGCTTTGTGGGGCAGCCCGGCACAGAATATCAGGTTCGAATCATGTCACCGGGACGTGCGCGCTACTCTCTATATTTTAAAGAGAGCGAAACAGAACGTTCCTATAGCCTCTGGGGGCTCCCTCAAAAGGAAGCCCTGCCTCGAGAGATTCCAATGCAAGATGAGAAAATTGCGATTTTAGAAGGCCGTGTGAACACCAAGGGCGAGCCCGATCTGGTCGGGCCCAATACGGAGTATTTTCGATATGCAATCGCCCACGGAGGCATCCCGCAATGGATCGGTGTGGACTACCAAGGTCGTCAAAGCGAACCGGGCACAAATTGGATCATTGGAGACAAACTATATCTCGACTGCTTTCGACGAGCCAAAGACATTGGCATCGTCAAAATTCCCGATGCATCCTTTCACTCCAAACGGATCGACGACGACATGGATTGGAAAAATGTCAGCATCGAATTAAAAGCCGGCGACAGCTACTTTTTTAAGACTCATTTCGGAAAATACATGGGAGTGTTTCGTGTTGTATCGGTTGATTATTTTACCGATGAAAAAATCCAGATCTTCCGCACTCACAAAAGAAACTAGTGAAGAATTAGTCGGTTCGAAGACAAGAGCCGCGTCAAGTTTTCATTGGCTGGCCTTTCTAAGGATACTTTATACTTCTGTTGGCCAAGTGCAGGAGCACTCCATAGACGCACTATATTCAGCCCACGCATCCGTGTGAGTGCCCGCACTGGAACGGGGTCTAAAGAGCCCCGCTACTTTTGATTCTGTAGCCGAGTTCTTTAGGCTCGGTTTTAAGGAATCGACCGTTCCTCTGTTACGCGGCGTCACTTGCCGACGGCCCCGATCTGGAGGATCGAGGATACCTTACCTGGCGGCTTAACGGACTCGCCGGGAGAGCCGTTTTTAGCAGCAAAAGCTTTTAACTCGGACTAAGTTTTATCTAAATGTCGCAACATGAGTGAATATCAAGCCTACTACTTTGCACGCGCGGAACGCCCGCTCTCAGGCAGCGAGCTTGAAGCCGTCGAGGCGCTGTCCTCTCACATCACGGTGAATGCCCATAGTGCCTTTGTCGATTACCACTATGGGGACTTTAAACACAATCCGCAGCAAGTCCTCGAAGAGCGGTTTGATGTGCTGGTCTATTATGCAAACTGGGGCGCACAAATCGTCGCGTTTCGTTTCGATCAAGCTGCTGTCGATCTCGAACGCCTCCAACGCTATGGATTAGATGAAAGCTTGACGGTGTATACGACAGATAAGGATGTCATTTTTTGGGCGGAGTTTAACGATGACTATGGCAACGGCGAAGATTACGACCTAGAATATGAAGGTGACGCAATTGTTAAACTTTATAGAGCCGTAATCCAAGGAGATGATCGTCCACTTTTTCTGCTATGGCTGGCTGCAATGTGCGACAATGGTTACGATGAGGATCGCATGCCCATACCTGCCGGACTCCAGGACCTAAACTCAGAACTCAAGGACTTGGTCGACTTCATTCATATCGATCAAGCACAGATCGCAGTGGCGGCCCAACAGAACAACGCCCCCGCAGCGAAACATGTCTCTGCCCGCAAGATTAATTACGCACAGTATTTGGACCAACTATCACAGGATCAAAAGACCCATTACCTCAAGCAATTACTCACGGGCGATCCACATATCGTGCGAGCAGACCTGATCAAAGAACTGCATCCACATATCCCGAAGCCTAAGACAGCAAGCAAGACGGACTCTGAGCCAGCACTGACTTTCCTTGAATTGGAAAACTTGGCAGAGAAATGGCGTGAATTGAAACGACAAGAACACGAAGCACAGCGCGTTGCAGAGCGTCGCGCCTATTTCGAAAGGCTGGAAGCCGAAGTCCAAAAACTGTGGCAGAAAGCACGTAAACTGATCGAACTCAAACAACCAAAAACTTACGAACAAGCCACGGAAATCCTTTACGCCCTGAAGTGTCTCGCGATTGAAAAAAATGATCTGGCAGCCTACACCACTCGAGTCGAAAAACTGACCACTGCGTATCCTCGTCTAAGCAGTTTGCGTCCGCGTCTAGAAGCCGCGGGTCTATTGACATTCGACGAAAGTGAAAAAGGTGTTCGATTCGGGAACAGTCAAAGCTCCTGGCAAGAAGCCCACCCAGCAGACTGGCTTTTCAACTTCAATTATTAAGAAAGCACGAACGCCTCGGCAACGGCGTCCTTAGCGGTGACACAAATCCCCTGCCTACCTTGCAGAAAGCTCATAGCTCTGTAGGCTGCGGGTATGAGCGAATCCAATAGCTATGAAATCCACTTAAAGTCCCGTCCTGATGGCATGCCCACGCAAGCGAATTTCGAATGCGTGGCGGTTCCAATACCCGAAGCTGGTGAAGGCGAGTTTCTGGTGAAAAACGAATGGATGTCGGTCGATCCCTACATGCGCGGACGCATGAAAGATGCGGATAGCTATGTGCCCCCCTTTGCCCTCGGTGAGGTGATGGAAGGTGGCTGCGTGGGGCGCATCCTTCACTCCAATCACAGTGATTTTTCTGAGGGCGACTATGTGCTGAGCAACCAAGGCTGGCGCGACCACTGGGTCGGCAACGGTCAAGGCGTGCTGAAAGTGGACATCGACCAGGCCCCCGCTAGCAGCTACCTCAGCGTTCTCGGAATGACGGGTATGACCGCCTACGTCGGCCTACTGGAAATCGGCGCGCTCAAAGCCGGCGAGACTGTGTTCGTCTCCGCAGCATCGGGTGCGGTGGGTTCGATCGTGTGCCAGATCGCTAAAATTAAGGGCTGCCGTGTGATCGCAAGTAGTGGCTCCAAGTCCAAAATCGAATGGCTGAAGCAGAAAGCGGGCGTGGACGAGGCAATCAACTATCGCGAAGTCGACGATCTATCTGCCAAGCTGAGAGAGCTCTGCCCCGACGGAATCGATGTCTATTTCGACAATGTAGGTGGCGATCATTTAGAAGCGGCCATTGATCAGATGAACGAGTTTGGTAGGATCGCCTGCTGCGGCGCAATCTCTGGCTACAATGACACCAATCCAAGCCCAGGCCCTAGCAATCTCTTTAAGATAATCGGCAAGCGCCTACGCGTGCAGGGCTTCATTGTCCGTGACCACCAAGCACTACAGCCCCAATTTGCAAAAGACATGAGCGAATGGATACAATCCGGCAAAATCACCTGGGAAGAGACCGTAAGCGAAGGCATCGAAAATGCCCCTCAAGCTTTTATATCGCTCTTCGAAGGTGATAAAATGGGTAAAGCGCTGGTGAAACTGTAGGATGTATCCGTCGTCGCTAATCGAAAATGCGGAGGCATTTACGGGCAAAGCATTCATCATCAGATATTCTCGGTCAATTTCTGTGGGAGTGATCCAAACGTTCCCCTACTCGAATCGAACAGAAATGTTACCGCTAGAGATAGTGGTCATGTAACGACGGTAGATAGGAGCCATCGTCAGCTCAATTTGCTCACCGGGGTGCAGCGAATCAAAATTCGTGGTATTCAGTAGTTGGGCTTACTAAGTCAATACATTGAGTGAATCTAGCATTAATGACTAGACTGTCGGAATTGAGAGAAGCAAGAGGCAGGTGCTTCTGTGGGCAGAGTGGCCACCCAGCTCTGAATTTTATCTGAGAGCAAGTCTACTAGCTCTGGGTGCTCGGCTGCGACGTCATGCGCTTCTGCCCAGTCAGTTTCGATATTGTAGAGTTCCGCTTTGCCTAGTTTCTCGTTGAGTAAGAGCTTCCACTTACCGTAGCGAATACCATGATTCGGCCAAACAATTGGGTGCTCACGAGCAGGTGCCCATTCCCAATAAATGGGCTTCGAACGCTTAAAAGCTTTGCCCTGCAATGCCGTTCGGATATCCACGCCATCACCTTGGTAGCCTGCTGGAGCGTCGACTCCTGCGAGGGCCAAAAAGGTCGGCAATAGATCCACAGCCGTGATCACTGAGTCACGGTCCACTGCTCCGGCGGGGATCACTCCTGGCCAGCGCGCGATAAAGGGTACACGAACCCCACCGGCATAGAGCGAGCGCTTCTGTCCTTTTAAGCCTCCGGTCTCACCAACGGAAAAATAAGTGCCAAGCCCTGGCCCCGTCGAAGCATCGTCCGATTCACGTGTCTTTCCTGTCCACTCAGGACCATTGTCAGAGGAAAAAATCACCAGGGTATTTTCATCCAAGCCGAGCTCCTGTAAAGTATCTAATATTAATCCGACGCCGGCATCGCCCTCAGCGATCACCGCCGCATATACCTGCTGTTGTTCATCTAAGCTTTCAAACTGCTCCAGATACTTGGATAATGGATAATGCGGTGTGTGTGTTTCGTGCAGCCAGAGGTTAATAAAAAAGGGCTGATGCTGGTGGCGACGAATAAAATCCACTGCACGTGGGCATGTCGCAGATGTGGCCATTTGCTCCTCGGCATTACTCGGTAGATTAAAAGCGCCGTATTCATCATAGCCATACGCGAGTGGCAAGGGGGCATCCGGGACCTGATCGTTCGATAAATGCCATTTACCGAAATGAGCCGTCGCATAACCTGCAGCTTGCAACATACGCGGCAACATCGGCGCCTCTGGATTCAACCAATCTGGCATGCCCGCTCGTTGGTGGTGCTCAATTGTTGAAAAGTGTTGATGCACACTGTTGCGGGCGGGGAATTGGCCCGTCATCACCGCCGTGCGACTCGGCGAGCAGACCGAGTGATTCACTGTGAAATTTTGAAAGTCGATCCCCTCGCCTGCCATGGCATCGAGGCGTGGTGTCTCGCAAAACGTGCTGCCGTGAATGCCCAGATCCCCATAGCCCCAGTCGTCCGCAAAGATGAATATGATATTTGGCTGACGCGAGCGCGCAGTCGTGCTTGCACAAATGCTATGCAAAAGCCCAAATAGAAATAAACATATGTAAGTTAAATATGCGTATCGTTGAACCGTCATGGGGCATGGAATTTAAATTAGATGAGCGTATGAGACTTCTCAACCTCCGTCCAGGAAACTACTGTTGCATCAGCATAAACTTGCGCTCCCGAACCCCCTCAGGGAAGACTAAGGATAGGACTGCAGTCCAACTTTGTGTGCTGGGATCGTAGTTGACTTGTGGATCTTTTTCGACGGTGAAACGTGCGCCCAATGCGAGTGCCCCACCTTCAAACTGCTCCGCAATTTGCCAGCTTCCGGGCTGTCCTAATCCGGTGATGCGAACCGTGTCCATCGAAGATAGACTCTCGACGGTGAACGACTGCGAACTCCCAGCGGACTGCACGGCATAGGTGGCTGGAAAGACTTGGGCTTGGCCGTTGATTTTGATTTGTTGTTGCTTGGCCTCATAGGCGGTTAGCTGCCAACTATCGGCGGACGCGCTGAGACGTTCGCGCAAGCCGGCATTGGATCCGTAGTAAGAATCCGCGGTGAGTGGAAAGACGTCGAGTTCGACGGTGAACTCGATGCGGTCGCCGGCCTTGAATTGCATTAGCTCGGGATCGAGTGTGAGCTCCGCATTGAGAAATGTCATAGTGCGCTCGGACTGCAACCACGGCTGCGTGAGTGTTTGCCCGGACAGGCTGGCGTTGAAAGCACGCACCACCATACCGCGATTGCCTCGCCCACGGCGTTTTGTATTGGGATCATTGTCGAAGAGACTCACCCAGGGCTGCGCATCTGATAAGCGCTGGGGCTCCATGACGCGCCCCCATTCAGCGGCAGGCGGGCTGGCGATTTCACTCAGCCCGGATTGGTCCCCCCAAGCGATCTGGCGCGATTCGACTTCGTTGTAGTAATCGCTGCCGAGTTGGAATAACGCGAGTTCACTGAAGGCAACATCTGCGAGCACATCGAGCTTCACCTTAAAATAGGAGCGATTGATTGAGTTGCTGCGTGGCAAATAAGTATCAATCTGCAAGCGCATCCGTTCATCTGCAGAACGTTCACGCACGCGCACATGTGAGAGGTTAGGCCCGATCATTTCAAACTCACGCACGGTTCCTTCCCATGTTATGAGTTTGCCTTCAGAATCTACTATCTTGGCAATATCGCCGCCGCCGACGTTAGTGGTCCAATCGTATTTCAGGTCTTTATTGGACAGCATCTCGAAGGGACGCACATCAGTGATGAATGCGCGTCGCATACTGCGTCCGGGCTGCAGGCACAAAGTTTCTCCCCAAGAGCCGAGCGCCATCTGAGTCCAAAAGCCGTTGTAGCCCCAACCGACAAGACTGAGCTGCGCTGCAGAGGATGCCGGCACGCCCTGCCACAGTGCATGCACGATGGCATATTGTAGCTCGACTTCAGCATACGGCGCTAATGTTAGACGCGCGGTTTGATTGATCCATGTGCCCTCGTAGGGATAGGGCTTGTTAGGCAACGAATGCCAATTCTTACTGTTTTGAATCGGGATGCCAGTTTGTCGTCCATCCGTATCCAAAAGCATCGGCACGTAGCCCGCGATCGGATGATAATCGTGAATGAAGCGCAGCGAGATTTCTTGCGGCTGATCGGTCGGGTTTTCTAATTTAAGATCAAAGCGTGAGATACGGTCCAAATAAGCTTCGTTAAAGGCAGCACCGGTACCATTCTTCCAGTCTTGCTTGGGAATTGTCACTTCCCAAGCATCTGAAAGCTCGGAATAAGCAACAGTCGGGTCGCTGGGCGTATATTCATTGCGAGCGACTACAGCGATCTGCACCGGTGCCGGCGTAGGGATCGGTGCCACTGCCTTATTATCCATTGACAATGCCAATACTGCGTGGGCACCTGACACTTGTATACTTTGATTCACATCCAGAGCGTCCGCACGGAGCTGAATGGATAGCTCTGGCTGCGCGGGGACTTCCGCTTCCACAAACCATTCAAAGGTGCTACGGTCGCCCCAGGCACGAATTTCCAACCAGCTCTTAGCCGGCAGTTTGGATCCGTCGGCCGCGACGAGTTCCAAATCGTAAATCGCAACATGTTGAAACCACGGCCCACTCTCCACTATGTGAACCGGTGAAGTGTTGCCTGTTTTGGCGGACTCAGGTAGCGCGCCTCCGACAGCGCGGTAATGATGCCCATCGACTTCGGCTTCCAGCTTCAGCTCGCTGGTCGACCAGCGCGACGCCATGCCGCTGTAATCCAAGGTATCGGCGATCGGATCGTCGGCATGTGACAGCGTGAATTGCTCGATTGTCAAACCGCGTGGATCCAGCAACATGCCCCACTGTTGACTGCGAAAGGCCAATCGCGTTGAGTCTTCCCGATAGCCCTCAAGATGAATGTCCATCGGGCGAAAAACCTGCATCTGCGGCGGAAGCTCAATCCAAGAAAGATGAACCTCCTCGGCAACGGACGGCATTTGCCAAGCCTGTGCGTCAGAGAGCGCGGAACCCGCCTCGGATTGTGAACTGCACGCCGAAGCGAAAGCTCCTAACGCGATGATTGCCGCGACCACGGCGCCCCGCTTAATGGCACTGAGTCGACTCGAGACTTGCTGAGTGTCTTTGATCATGGGTATCGCTAATTAACTTCAACCTCAACTTCAACCAATTGCCCGCTCTGCATGAGCCAACGATTCGTCTGAGGTTGATTTGCTTTGAGCGTCACATCAACAGAACTATCTGAATTTGGCAAATATAAGCGAACGGTTTGATCGCGATGCGAGCGCAAGCTTGCGACCAATAGAAAAGGCTCTGCTTGCCACTCCAAGTCCACATCGACTGCGGCACGTGTGCGCATGCCAAAGACCTTGCCCGAGGCTAATTGCTCTGGCAAGGCAGGCAGCAATTTAATGAAATCGGGGCCGGACTGAACCAGCATCTCATACACGGCAGCTGTCAGCCCCATATTGGCATCGATTTGAAAAGGCGTCGAGCGACCGAAATACCAATCCACTGAAATGCCTGAACCACGGTAATCATTGTGATAGGTAAATAAGTTCTTACCGACACAAGTCTGGACGATCGTCTCTAAACAGTCGAAAGCACTAGCACCGTCGCCCATGCGTGCGCGGATGTTGGCCATGTGAGCCAACGACCAACCAGTCTGATCCTTCAGGCCTACCGTGCCCCGCATATCCACCGCTTTTTCAAAGGCAGGGAACAACATGGGATGCGATTCCTTAGTGACTTCATAACCGGGAAAGACTGGATAGATCTGCGATAAGTGGCGGTGCTCGTAGTTGTCTGAATAACGATGATCCAACCATTCCCGGATGGCACCATCTTCGTTAATTTCATACTCTGGCAAGCCGTCGAGCATGCACTCCCACTGCTCCCAGTGTTCACTGAACAAATCGCAGGTACGCGCACCTTTGAGCAAGTTACCCAGGAGTTCACGCGCGATGGCGACATCCATTGTAGCATTGACTGTTAAGCGTGGATGAATCGCTGTCGGCGACTCAATGGCACAGGATTCTTTGGGCCAATTTTCCGGCGATGTCGAGGGCGCGATGATCACCTTACCAGCAGCATCGTAGGTAAAGTAGTCTTCATAAAACAGCGCGACTTCACGCATAAACGGCAACAAGCGCTCTTTTAAAAAGTGCGCGTCGTTAGTGAACAAATAGTAGTCGTAAAACAACTGACAGAGCCAGCCAGCCCCCGATATCCAGTTCACGATCCAAGAGCCACCATGAGTCGAAAGGCCCGTCTCCGGAGAAGTCAGCGCGGGAATAAAAATACCGCGACAGCCATACAGCTTACGCGCATTTTCGCGATAATCTTCTAGGTTCGACTCGTAGAAATTAAAGACGCCAAGGGCCTCCTCATTCATGCCGCCGGGCAAGGCCTGCCAATAGTTCATCAGCAAGTTCTCGTTGATCATGAAAAAGCAATCCCAGGGCGGTGCATAATCACCATTCCAAATGCCTTGCAGGTTAGACGGCACGGACGATTCATCGGAGCTATTGATCAACAAATAGCGCCCGTAATCAGTCATCTTCTGTAGTAACTCCACCGGCATCGCGCCACTGTATGCATCCAAGAGCAAGCGCTCATTGGTCGCGTCGGTAGAGCCAGCGTTGAACTCAACGCGGCAAGATTCAAAACGTGGACGATGCAACGCTACGTGCGCCTGTAACAGCGCGTCGTAATCGTCCCCGAGTTCAGTGATTTCCTGCTGCAAACGCGCAATCGCAGGCTCTGCAGCTTCGTAAACGTAGACCTTTGCAAGGATCAAAACACGCTGGGCCGACGAGACCACCAGCCCCTGCCCGGACTCTGCCACCGCGAGTTCGCCATCGGTCTGCACCCGTGCCACCACGCCGTATTCCGCGCCGTCGTAATTTGGATCGGTGTAGCGACCCTGGGCGACGATCCAATCGCCATCTACTGTGACAGTGAAATCAATCTCCGGCGTGAAAGCTTCCCCGTCAAAGCGAATCGCATCCAGCATCTCATGCATCTCCAGCTTCAGCTCCCATGGGTTGAAAGCCAGACCTGAGCCTTGTTGTTCGACAACGATGCAATCATCCGCACGCGACACAAAACTGCGCCGTATCTGCGGCTGCTCAAGCCACTCCCAATATGTCATAGATTCCCCAGCTGCTAAATCTAAATAGCGCTGGTAATTCTTAAAGCGCGCCTGAGAAATACTACTAAAGCAAATATCTGCCGCCGGATGATAGACCGCACAACGCCCCTCTTTCCCCTCTTTCTTTAGCGCATCCCAATACAATTCATTAGCGGCCAAATCTTCACCTGCTGCCATCAAACGACGACATTCCGCCAGCAAGCCTGAAAGGTCCGGCAGCTCAGGAACAATACCGCCATACCAGAGGCGCTCATGATTGATTAAAATGCGCTCTTCGCACAAGCGACCATAAGGCATCGCACCGAGATGCCCATTGCCCAGCGGAAAGGCGTCGCGCCACCAGCCGGCAGGTTGAGCCATAGTTAAGAGCGACTTACGCGCCTGCCATTCGTTGTTAATTTTGTTTAAAGCCATCGCAGAGAGATAATAGTAACATTTTTTTAAATTAGAAAATCAGTGTCAGTGTCAATTCCGGAGGCGTCTAGGTCGATTCTTCTAGGAAGTCGCCCTCGTCCACATCATCTGCGCAGTCATTACGCGCACGAATCACAGTCAACATAATGCAGACCGCGCCCAAGACTAAGAGCCCCAAACCAAGCAGCGGTGATCCCAAGAGTAATTTACCCACGCCCACCAACAATGCGATCACCCCGACCAATGCAATAGCCCAGGAAACAAGCGTGCGTCCAATCGGCTCCTGTTCCACATAAACAACCTCCATTTGGCTGATCACAGGACGCCAGCCAAAGGCAAAGGGGCGTGCCCGCATCGCAAAGCGCTTCAATTGATCCATGTCCTCCGGCTTAGTCATCAAGGAAGCAATCACAGCGGTCAACCCCACCGTAGCGACCATCAAGAACATGCGCGCACCCACCAAATTCGGATCATTACTGAAATGATACAAGGCTTCCCCTGTCGCCGGATCCAAGAGTCCCGTGCCAAAAAGCGAATCGGTCAATGAGTTATCAAAGGCCTTCACAAAGACCAGTAGGATCGTCATCACCCACCCCATAGCCAACGCCGCGAGTTCAGCTTTCCCCGTCGAACGCCACCAGAGCCAACGCAATACGCCCGGCACCACCCCCGCGGAGCCCAACACGTAAGCCAGCGTAAGTAGCTGTTGAATATTCTCCGCCTTGTAAGAGATATAAGCACCCGCGACCGCCATGAACACCGTCGCAAAACGAGCAATCGTAACATAATTTTTCTCAGTCGCATTGGGGTTCAAGAAGCGACGATATATATCGTTCACCAAATAGGACGAGCCCCAGTTAAACAGCGTACTGATGGTCGAGATAAATGCCGCTAGCAATGCCGCCACTAACAACCCACGCAGACCGATCGGAAGAATCATCACAATCATACGCGGGTAAGCTGCACTTTGATCGGCCACATTGAGCTCCGGTAATAGAATAAGTGAGCAGAGTGCGACCAAAATCCATGGCCACGCCATCAACGAAAAATAAACCACCGTATGTAAGAGCTGCGCATAGGTAGCGTGAGCCGAGTTCTTACTGGCAAGCAAACGCTGTGCTTGGTAGCCCCCGCACAGCCCGACTCCAATCCAAAGAAAGCCAAAATAACCGATCGCATTCCAAGTCGACATCTGCCCTGCCCCCTCCCCAATCTGCGGCGCAATACTGAGCTCATTGCCCCCCCAGGTTTCCATGGCTTTCAACTGCTCCACCATCGAATCCAGACCGCCGACTGCTTTCACCGACAAAACAGCCAACAAAATGGTGCCGAGCGTCGCCAAGATAAACTGAATGAAATCGGTATACACCACACCGAACAGGCCAGAAAGTCCGCACATTAAAATTGCCATAGTGACCACCGCAATCGTCACCGCTAATTGTGATTCCGGTGGCAGGCCCACCGCTTCGCGGCCAATGGTTTCCATCGCTTTAATCACCCAAGCCGAAATTAAGGGACAAATAATAATCGCCCCCCACGCGCCGGACCAACCACGCAAAGTCTTAGCCGGCGCTCCCTCGTAGCGAGCCTCCAGAAACTCAATATCCGTAACAAAGGCCATGCGACGCCATTTGCGCCCGAAATAAACCGCCGCTAAAGTACCGCCGATCAAAGGTGCCCAAAACTGCCAAATGTAGTGCACTCCGTGACTCCGCACCAGCGCACTCACCCACAGAGGCGTGTCCGCAGCGAAACTCGTCGCAATCATCGACGTGCCCCCGATATACCAAGGCAAGGAGCGACCGGAAACAAAGAAAGAATCCATGTCCTCGCCCCCCTTCTTAGTGAAATACAAACCGACACCGATCAAAGAAAGCATGATCGCGCCAATTACAAGATAGTCTAGGAATTCAAGGGAATACATAATATTGAGGTATTAATGTTAATACTAAACATAAGGACTATGATCGATACAAATCGCAAGAAATTATTGGCAAACAATAGAGGCAGCGCTCCACATATAAAAAAAAGGCCGCATCCCCCACGATGCGACCTTAACCATGATACTAGAACCCTTCGTATAACATGGAAGCCACACTTTATAGACAAAATGAACTTTACGTCAACCACAAAGTGTTAATACTATCATTTAAGGCAAATTTGCTCCACACTTTTTAATACTGCGCAAGAAATGACACGTCCCAACATAATACACATCTTAGTCGACGACCTAGGTTACGGGGACTTCGGCTGCTTTAACAACGGTCTTAGCGAAACCCCTTTCCTCGACCAGTTTATTCAAGAGAGCACCTGTTTATCGCAGCACTACACTAGCTCTCCCGTCTGCAATCCTTCGCGCGCCTCCTTGCTCACCGGCCGCTATCCACAGCGCACCGGATCCATTGACACCTTGGAATGGCGCGGTTTAGAACGCCTCGACCTCAATGAAGTCACCATCGCGGACATCCTGCAAGGCGCCGGCTATCGCACTGGACTGATCGGCAAGTGGCACCTCGGTGCCTTCGACCCACGCTACAAACCAGAAAACCGTGGCTTCAGCGAGGCGATCTGCTTCCGCGGTGGCATGCACGATTACTACGACTGGCGCCTAGAGTCCAGCGACCGCGTGTATCGCGCCGACGGCCGCTACCTCACTGATTATTGGACCGATGAAGCCATCGATTTCCTAAAGCGCAGCCCTAAAGATCCCTTCTACCTACACCTCACCTACAACGCACCACACACACCCTTACAAGCGCCTGAAGAAGACCTGGCCGTTTTCCGCGACCGCAACGATTTAAGCGCGGCTGTCAAGACGCTCTACGCAATGATTCGGCGACTGGATCGTAATGTCGGGCGACTGCTAGAACAGGTCGAAAAACTGGGTTTACATGAAAACACCCTGATTGTTTTCTCCAGTGACAATGGCCCTCAATTCGGTGGCAAGGGCGACGATTGCCTCGACCGTTTCAACTGCCAACTTCACGGCTCCAAAGGTTCCACCTACGAAGGCGGCATACGCGTGCCCGCGATCGTGCGTTGGCCCGCTGGCCTGCAGCAAAGTAAAGCCGGCGATAGCACCTTTTTTCACATGTGCGACTGGCTGCCCACGCTGCTGAGCATGGCTGGCATCGAAGCTCCCGCCCACCTCAAGTTCGACGGGGTCGACCAAAGCCGTGCCTTACGCGGCGAATTCAGCGACTACACCCCCCAGCGCTGCTGGCAATGGAATCGCTATGATCCGCTGATCGAATACAACGCCGCCATCCGCGACGGCGACTGGAAGCTAGTGCGCCCCTTCGTGCCCGAAGCCTTCGAAGTGCCCGACATCAAATGGCTCGACGTCTCTATGTATAATCCCGAGCACTTTATCGAAAACGGCATCATCACCGATCCCGCTCCCGAAGTGGCCATGCCCCAACCTCCGCCTGTCGAGCTCTACAATCTGAAAGAAGATCCGCTCGAGCAGAACAACCTAGCCTTTTATCGCCCCCAACGCGTAAAGAAAATGGAAAGCGAACTACAAGCCTGGTTCGAAGACGTCTGCGAAGATCTGGCCAAAACCAGGCGCGATTAATCAGTTCACTCCGGGCAGGAAGTGCCTTCGACGAACTTTGGTTTCAATAAGATCGTCTTCGGCTTTGGACGACGCTTCCAAGGACCTTTTTCGATGCGATCGACTAGTAGTTGGGCCGCGTTTTGCCCGACTTTATAGGGCTCTTGATCGAACGACGACAAGGCAACCCGCGGATCTCGCAGATTCAAAGCACCAAATCCGATAACTTTCACCTGTTGCGGAATCTTTAAATTTAGCTGCTGGCAACTGTGCCAAGCGCTAATCGCCAAGCGATCGGCAATACCGAAAACAGCATCGAACTGTCCATTAATCTTAGATAACTCCCGATCGATAAACTCCGCATTGTGCGTAAAATTGGGCGCTATAATTTCTTCTACCAAGTTTACATTAAACGCTTCAAGCCCCTCTCGGAATCCCTTCGAACGCAAACGACTGGTGCTTACAAAACCTCCAGTCGAAATCAATACGGCTTGCTTACAGCCATTATCTGCAAGAATGCGCGCCGCCTCATAACCGCCGGCGTAGTCATCGGTACCAACGAAATCCGCAACGAAGTGCGTAGTATTACGGTCGACCAAAACAATCGGAATCTTGCGATCAATCATCTCCTGGAAAAACATCGGACTCGCTTCTTCATTGACAGGCAACAAGATGACACCGTCGACGCGGCTCTCCAGTAATCGATTAATCACCTTACTTTGCTCGGCAAAAGCACGATCTCCCACATTTCCATGCACGATATCGAGCGCCATGATCATGTCCTTGTCGTGTAAAAAGTCATACGCGCCTTCAAGAATCTGAGGGGCGACCGCATGCCCGGAAGGAACCACCACACTAACGATTCCGCTGCGTCCGCTCTGCATCCCGCGCACCAAACGGTTGGGCTTATAGCCCAAACGATCTGCAATGGCTCGTATACTCGCCTCAGTTGTCGGAGCCACATTACCTTCATTGCGCAGCACTCGAGACACAGTCATCATCGAGACGCCCGCTTCCGCTGCAATTTGCTTCATACTCACTGAGGCTTTTTTCATGTTAGCTAACATGTGAACTTCAAATGTTAATACGCAACAATTAAAAATATAAAATTAGAGCACCATAGAACTCATAAAGCGCTACCAGGCATGCACCTTCCGCAAGCGAATGTCTTGCAGGGAACTACCGACACACAAATGCCATGCATCCGTAGGGAGCACTGCCCCGCCTGCGCTGGAGTCAAAGCTCTTAAAATCATCTAGCTCGATATAGATTCGCGCCTGCTGAGTGTCGCCAACCGCTACAGCAACTTTATCAAAGCCTTTAAGTTGACGTGCAGGTTGCTCCGCAAGTGCCTCGACTGGCTCAAGGTAGAGCTGCACCACTTCAGCGGCATCCATGGAACCGACATTACATACATCGACCGTCACTTCCCAAGTGGACGCATTGATGGGCTGAACTCGCAAGTCACGGTATTCAAATTGCGAATACGACAACCCGTGTCCAAAGCAATATCTAGGCTGAATCTGCTGCTGCGCATACCAGCGATAGCCAACAAAGACGCCCTCCTTATAATGAATCTGATGCGGCCACTCGCCAGTGAAGTGCTCTGGTTTGTCCAATCCGGGGAGTTGCAGGTTATTGCGCTGATCGCTGACATTTAGGCCTTTAGGCACATAGTCCGGATCTGGAGAATCGGCGAAGTGACGCTCGATGCTGTAGGGCAATTTGCCCGAGGGCGATACTGTTCCCCATATCAAGTCCGCCAGCGCGGCGGGGCCACGCTGCCCACAAAAGCCTGCTTGAAAGATAGCCGCCGTCTGATCATGCCAATCCATACGCACAGCCCCTCCAGTGCAAATCACGACGATCACCCGTCGATTGAGCGCAACGAGTTGCTGAATCTGTGCCTCCACTGGCTTTGGCAATTCAAAGGGCCGGTCCTTACCTTCACCCTCATGCTCATAGCCAACGCAAACAATAACCGCATTGGCAGAGCTGACCTCTCCCTCGTTGGGGTGCAAACGGTATTGGACCGTGTGGTCGCCTGCCTTGCGCGCAAATGCATCCACAAAGGACTCTGGATTATAACCTTCGATGCGCCCAGAACCCCAGCCTGCCAAGGGAGTGCGACTGGCGTAGTTGCCAGTGACTAGAATGGTCTCCTCGGAATTTTCTGCCAGCGGCAGGATCGATGCTTCGTTTCTAAGCAAAACAATGCCCTCCAGCGCGGTCTGATAAGCGACTTCTTCATGCTCGCTCAAGCGCTCGACTAACTCAGGCACTATTTGTGGGCGATCATGGAAGCCCATCATGATACAGGTGCGCAACACTCTCAGCGCCATGCGATCAATTGCTTCCGAGCCTAACAGCTGACCTTTGGCTTCAGTCAGCTTTGCGCCACTGGGCATTTCAAGGTCTTGCCCACTGCTCGCAATTTTATTTCCGTCGGTTACGGAATTCCAATCAGTCATCACCAGATGCTCAAACCCAAGTTGCTCACGTAGCAGCTTCTGAATCACATAGTAGCTCTGGCCGCAGTATTCACCGTTGAGTAAATTATAGCCCGTCATCACCGATAAAACGCCGGCCTCAATCCCTGCCTTGAAAGCAGGCAAATAGATCTCGTTCAAAGCACGCTCGCCAATACGGGAGTCCGAGTGCTTGCGACTGAACTCGACGTTGTTACAGGCAAAATGCTTCAAAGTGGCCATCACGCCCTCATTTTGAACCGCCGTCACATAGATGCGAGTGAGCTCTGCAGTCAAATAGGGGTCCTCTCCCATATACTCCCAATTACGGCCACATTGAGACGAACGATAAATATTCACACCAGGCGCCAGTAAGACGTGAATGCCTCCTGCTCGACACTCTTCGGCGATCGCTTTGGCATATTGCCCCGTCAAGCGACGGTTCCACGTTGCCGCAAGCTGTTGGGTGCAGGGAAAAGAAACCGTTTTCTCTAAAACACCATTATCACACCATGGCCGCAAATTCACCCCCTGCCCGCCATCATACATAATAATCTCTGGAATCTGCAAACGCTCACAAGCACGTATCGTAAAACCACCTCCGCAGACGAGATTAAAGCGTTCCTCGGCCGACATCTGCGATAGTAGTTCTTTTGCGCGAAGCTCGGCCTCGCCTTGTGATTGCTCCGACTTGAAAGGCAGCAATGCTGCTTGATCGTAACTAAACTGTGTTTTAAGGCTCACTGGATTCATAAGGATAAGTAGTCAAATCTATTAAATAATGCGAAGCATGCAAGACCCGTCAGCGAGCGACACTGGCATCCACACTGCCAACCACCTACCAGGCCAAGGCAGCAAATTGTGTTTTTAAGTTGCTCTCTCTCGTGACATAGTCAAGGGTTTCATTTTTTTATATCAGTCCACAGCCACTGGCAGATGCCCCACAAAGCTCCTGCGACAAAAACCCGACACCCAAAAATGACAACAGATTGCTTTCCAAAGATTACCAGCCTCCAAGCCGAACAGGTAATCATCTCGAAGTCCGCATGCGAAGAAATCCAGCCTGGGCTGGTGGAACATCAAATCGACATCGAGCTGGCAAGGGTCACCACGCCAAGCCCGGTCGCCATCGAATGGTGCATCCCTCTAATCGATATTTCAGGCAAGTGGCACCCGCTGATCAAAAGTGACCGCTCCCTAACATCGGGCTGGTGTGAATACGTCGACTCCTATGCCACTAAAGGCGCTCCAGTCTTTAGTTTGTTTTCAGAATCTGGAGAAAACCGCCAAACCTTTGCACTCTCCGATGCCATCAATCCGATTCAAATGCGCGTGCAGGTTGAAGAAGATACTGCTAAGGTAAAGTGTGAGGTTATTTTATTTGAAGCTCCCACCGAGCCACTCGAGCACTACAGCTTAACGATCTTAATAGATACGCGCGCAATCCCCCACTACGAAGCGCTAGCCCAGGTCTCGCAATGGTGGGAAGCAATGCCACTCTACAAGCCGGCTCCCGTGCCAGCCCAGGCTTACGCCCCAGTCTACTCGACCTGGTATAGCTTCCACCAAGAACTGACAGAAAACGCGATTGAAACCTGCTGTAAGTGGTCGCAAGCCATGGGCTGCCAAACAGTAATCGTCGACGATGGTTGGCAAACCGATGACAGCAACAAGGGCTATCAATTCTGCGGCGACTGGGAAATTGCCCGCACAAAATTCCCAAACTTCAGCGCTCACGTAAAGCGCGTGCAAGCACTAGATATGCGCTACATGCTCTGGTTTTCAGTGCCCTATGCCGGGCTTGCAAGTCAGGCATGGAAAACCTTTGAGGATCGCACACTGCCCAAGCCTTTCGACAATGCGGCCTGCCTCGATCCCCGCTACCCACAGGTGCGTGCATACTTGATCGAGTTTTACCGCCGCGCGATTCAAGAGTGGCAATTGGATGGACTTAAGCTCGATTTCGTAGACCAGTTCACGGCCGAAGTGTGCACTACAAGCGATCAAGAGATCGCCGACATGCGTTCAGTGCCCGCAGCAGCAGACCGTCTACTGTCGGATATGATGACACAACTACAAGTCCTCAACCCCGAGGTACTGATTGAATTTCGCCAAAATTATATCGGCCCAGCCATGCGCAAGTATGGCAATATTCTGCGCGCCAATGACTGCCCCAATGATGCACTCAGCAATCGTGTACGCACAATAGACTTACGCCTATTGGCAGGCTCCACTGCAGTGCACTCCGACATGATTATGTGGAATCGAAATGAAAGCCCTGAGCGCGCAGCCCTCCAACTCTGGGCCACGCTCTTTTCTGTGCCTCAAATTTCAGTCAAGCCCGAAGACATTAGCAAGCAACAGAATCAAATGCTCCGCTTTTACCTGAAGTTCTGGAACTCGCATCGCGAACTACTGATGCACGGCGATTTCAAGCCCAGTCAGCCGCAATATCTCTACCCTGTCGTAAAGGTCGAGAGCGCCGACGCCACGCTGATCGCGCTGTATCAAAACAACCATATCGTGGACGTCAGCAAGCTACGAACCCGTAAGCTTACAGTAGTCAATGCCACCGAAAGTCGACGCGTCGTGATCGATCTTGGCGAACAAGCGCAAAGCTACCAAGTCAAGGCATACGACTGCATGGGCCAGCCTACCGCGAATACTCAAATAATAAAACAGCAAACGGGCCTATATTCAATCAGCATGCCAGCCTCAGGCGTTGCCGATCTGAGCCCGATTGACACTCACAGCTGATCCAGAAGACGCAGCATACCCAATCCCTGTTCCCAATGTTGATCTCTACATCCAAACGCCCAGCCGCTAATCATGGTTTTGCACTCGTCATCGCGCTCTCGCTGATGGCCTTCGTCTTGCTGCTATTGTTAAGTATTACGACCTTGGTCCAAGTAGAAACGACCAGTGCCACGACCTTGAAATCCCAAACTCTAGCACGTCAAAATGCACGCCTAGGCTTAATCATGGCCATAGGTGAGCTACAAAAGCAAATGGGGCCCGATCAGCGGATCTCGGCACGTGCGGCAATTTTTGAACCTGGCAGCGACGGAACGACAACCGGGATCGAGATTTACTCGCCCCAGTGGGTCGGCGCTTGGAACACACAGACCACTGGATGGCTTGGACTGGATCATGACGAAAGACTCACACGAGGGAACTGGCTCGTCAGCGGCAACACTGGCTTGGCCCCGACCGACCCCAATTACATCACACCTTCGACCAACCTAGACGCATACCCCAGCAATCAAGTCGCGACGGTCCAACGGGACACATCTGTTTCTCCCACAACAGAAATCAAGGTCCTGAAAGAGTCTCTGCCTGACAATGAAAGTCATCATTTCGCGTATTGGATTTCAGATGAAAACACCAAAGCACGTGTCGACCTCATTGATCCCGATGCCGACAGCACCAGCCACGCAAAGCTCACAACGGCCTTGGCCACCACGCGCAGGTCCGGCATCGAACGCTTAGACCAACTCGATGCCTATCCGGCCAATGACTCTTTGGTTTCAAAAATAGTCGATCTCGCCAGCACGGTCTTCATCTCCAAGAGCAGCTCCGCCAGCAGCACCAGCGAAGTCATTGAAGATCACTACTTTAATTCACTCACTCCTTGGTCGCAAGGGCTGCTAGTGGACGTCAAAAACGGCGGCTTGAAGCGAGACCTCACTCAAGCCTTTGAGTATCGTAAAATTTTCGATAAAAATTTTGTCGTGTCGCCTGAAGACGGATCCGATCAAGAAGCCTTACACTTCATCGACGATGATCTTATGATTGCAGATGGCATCGATGGCGTGGATGCCAGCGGGCCCAATTGGAGCATTTTACGCTCATATTACCGTCAGTACATTCCAGGTTCAGGATCCCCACAATATGGTTGGATCCGAGAGGACGCAGACGGCGCAGAGCTCAAATCAGCACTCCGAGTCGACATTGAAGAGTATAGAGAGTTTGAGCTAGAAGTGCCTGACTACGTCGCTCCCTTCTGGTCTTACGCAAGAGACTACGGAAAAGACAACTATCGCATGAACAAGTATTTAGGCTGGCAACACAACCTACCTAATTATTCGTTCTCGCCGCATGCGAGCACTGGACTCCCCTACCAGACGCCTCCTTCATATCAAGGTAAAGAAAATGGCAACGACGACCGCTTATTTTTCCCGATGTCGGACAACTACCAACTACAAAGTTGGGTCACTCCACTGATTGCCCGTTTGCAGTTCAGCTACGCACTTAGAGAAGGTGATGAAGGACTAGAGATGGTCGTGACCCCAGTGATCGGCATCTACAACCCCTACAATACCGAAATTTACCTCAATCGATTGGTTCTTGGCTGGGCCCCCAATCTGGTCACAACTATTACGGTCGACGGCGAAGATCCTGTAAATTTTGGTATTCGAGAGCTCATGCCCGATGCCGCCGATGGACGTGTTTCCCTATTCATACATGATAAGGACACTGGCAAAGAACTCCGCTTCAGACCGGGCGAGACACGCTATTTTGGTATCGATAAAAATTATTCTAAATACGATCCGATTCGCCAGTCTGAAAATGGCATCGCCATGTTCTGGAGAAAGTCCTCCGGCTCCCCTGAAATCGAAATTAGCGAGAACGAGAGTAGGCCCGTTTACCTAACCAACTATGTCGCAGGCGCGGGTGGCATGGTCATCCCACTGAAATTACGCATGGAATTCATGCAGAATAACAGCTATGGAATCAGCGAAGCCAGTCAGGAGGGAGTCACCCCCATTATTCGCTACCAAGATGGCAGCTATAGCCCCAATCGTCCCACCAAACAAAAAACTTGGGGCTTCACTCAATCTGAAATGGATCGCTTGGCAAAGTTGGAGCTACTCGAAACAGACAGCGGACTGTATCCAGGCTTCAACTTCGAAATCAAACTCGAGGAAGATATCGGCTCGGGCATGACACTGGGTTATGGCTACTCGGGCAGCGTGCTCAGTATCGGAAAGATTTTCGCCGACGCGAAGGGCAGCGATGCGATCTCTGTCTCGCGCTATTACAATTCAGTAGCCTCCGCCAATCTACAAGACGAGCTACTTTCAATCGGGTATTGGCTCAAAACCACCGAAGAGTATAATGCCCCTTGGCGTAATTTGATCGACTCCAACGTACGCGCAATCGCCAGCAATGTGGAATGGGACGGCTTTACCGACTCAACAGGTTACAAGGTGCTCAGCACCTACACCACGCAGGATCCTAATGGCAGTCGTGGCGTATTGACCAGTGGCGCATCGGACATCCATCTCGCTGACAAAGATCGAGCCACCGGCTATTGGGGGACGAGCATCGAGCCCGGCGGCTCGTCCGAAGTCATTCTATTTGATCGTCCCCGAACAGCCCTCCTCTCCTTGGGCAATTTACAACATGCCAATCTAGGCCGCTACAATTTCGATCCCAGCTATATGCTGGGTAACTCCTTTGCCAACGTGCGCATCGAGCTCGATCAGACAGAATCGAGCGCACATAGTGCTTGGATTTACTACTCCGACCTCGGCAAAGACCCCGACTACGAAAATTTCAAACTTTTCGACAGCTCATACTTAGTGAATGAAAAAGTCTGGGATCGCTACTACTTCTCAGGCATAACCAGCACCATAACTGAGGATGAAGTGGAGGACTTCCTGAGTGGCGACAGCTCCTTCGCAAATACACGTTACACTTACGATCCAGATACAGCAGTCATCACTCAAGACCTCTTAGATGCCCGAGGCGAGGACGACAGCTTGTTTCACAAAATGGCGGCATCCCTGCGCGTCGAAGGCGCCTTCAACGTCAACTCCACCTCAGTGGATGCGTGGAAAGCTGTCTTAGGTGGCTTGATGCAAGCACGCTTGCCCACATACGATTATAGCTCAGGAGAAGACTCCGAAGACGGCGGCTTACTCATCTCACGCTTCTCATGGCCCTATCATGGCAAGGTGAACTTGGACCTCTCGACTGGCAGCGACAATTTTTGGAAAGGTGTGCGCGAGATTAGCGCCGACGAGTTGAACGATCTAGCACAAGCAATTGTCGATCAGGTCAAATTGCGCGGTCCCTTCTTATCGTTGGCCGACTTCGTGAATCGCTCCCTCAAAAATGATGACACCGGCAAGATGGGCGCGCTACAAGCGGCGCTCGATGATCCCAAACGAGGGCTCAATACAAATGCCAAGCTATCCAGCTATGGAGACACTGGGCCCACAGCGATTGGCACTGGATTCAGTGATCCTTTTAGCGATACGAATTCTCAGGCAGCCGGCATGCCAGGCTACGTGCTGCAAGCCGATCTGCTGCAGCGCATAGGGCCCATCCTAACAGCTCGCGGGGACACTTTCCTGATCCGTGCCTACGGAGAATACACAGATCCCATATCCGGTCAGACTATGAGCGAAGCATGGTGCGAAGCCATCGTGCAACGCACGCCACTCCCCGTAGATGTGAACATCACCGCGTCCCCTGAAGAACTCATTCAACCATCCGGCGAACTGGGACGAGGCTACGAAATCGTCAGCTTCCGCTGGCTCAACGAATCCGAAATTTAAACACCTATGCACCACAGCTTAAAATTCCTACTCCTCGCCAGCCTACTGATAAGCGGCATCACTGCACAGGCTCAAACAGATGCGCCCGTCAAAACGAGCTTCAGTGCACTTAGCTGGAATCAATCGATACGAGGCATCCACTATTTTGTCGGCTCACAACGTATCGATCTATCGATCCCCAATGGAGCCCCTACGCCCGCTTACGAATGCTGGGCTGACAGTAAGCTGACTTTCTATAAAGACGGCCCCGCAGACGCAAGCGGAGAGCCCACCTCCATCCCGATAGCAAGCACGACGATCGCCTCCAATGCTCCCGATCCACTACTGCTCTTCATTGATCAAGGCAATCAAACAGATCAATACAGGATCGCACATATCCAACTTCGGTTAAAAGCCAACGGTCAAGACCTGTATCGCATCTTCAACCTTTCTGAGTTCAACTTGATGACTCAGTTCGACGAAAAGCGACTCGCACTCGATGCGGGCAAGGACCTCACGCTCACACTCCCTGGTATCAACGGTCCTAACTTTGGAGTTATGATCGCATTACAAATGCCAAGTGAAACACCCCAAGAGTGGCAATTGGCCTATAACACATTCTGGCCCTATCGCGCAGGCCGTAGTGGTCTTATTTTCATCAGCGACCGTCCCAATCGCCCTGGAAAAATCGACGTGCGCCGCTATTATATTCCTACCCAAACGGCACCTGAGCCAGACAGCCAGTAAGTGGTCGCCCTTAGCTTACGGATGCAACCGAGCACAAGCCGTCGCACTTGTCCGCCGTAGCTTTGCGAAGGAGGAAGCGACGACGCCACGAAGCAGTGCTACTGCACGTCCGCGCGCACTGTAATCGGAACCGAGAAGCCGTTCTTAAAGCGCACTAGGATGGTCGCCTCGTTATCTTCGCCCGCTTCCAACTGCCCGCTCTGTAAACTAAAGCTGAGTGATTGTGTGCTGTGGGCACTTAAGCTGCCTTTTGCGGGAGTGACTTGAAGCCAATCCACGGTGTGATTCATGCGCACCTCATACTCGAGTGACGTTTCCAGATCACCAGCGCTCAGCACCACCTCAACGGGGCTAGATGCACCGTCCGCACTTCCCTTTAATTTCACGACATACTTGTCTGCGCTCACAGCAATCGGACGAATCGGAAACAAGGAGCTGCTGCCAAATTCAATCGCGCCTTGGTCCGGAGCACTGCCACGAAATTGATCCGCAAAGTTCAATAAAGCGATGCCGTCATCAATGCCCGAGGAGTCACTGGCTAAGCGAAAGTCCCCTGCCTCTGCGTTGATAAAAGTGGGCGCTGCATCCAAAATGCCGTTTGGCTCTTGCCCTGCTGCGTAGTTCACTGTCGCACTCGCCTGCCCCACAGTGGACAGATTATCATAGTCGAAACTATTCCACGCGTTGGCACCCGGATCGGAAATCGTGCGGCTATAGTCGGGGTGGGAATTCGTGGTTTGTATGATGTTATTTCGGCTCTGCGCTAGAAACATCGCGCGATTGCTATCGCGACCATAGCCAACCCCGGTCAGGCCGTTGCCTTTACCGATGATTGTATTATTAAAGAAGTAGCTCTTGCCCTTGGAATAGGTATCGCCGCCGCCCAGCTTCACCATCGAGAAGCAGGCATTACGATCATCTCCCAAATCGAAAATCAGGTTTTGATACACGTAGGACGGCCCCACGACACAGGGGGTTAAACTCAAACCGACAAAGCAGTTCTCAATACGGTTGCCGAAGAAACGGGTGTTCATTTGACCGCCGTCCATCTCGGTGGAGTCATCATTTGCGAAGGCCAGCATGTTGCCATAAATGTCGCTATCTCGGTAAAAGGAGCCGCGCGCATTCTCATTGTTCTCTCCTTCGATCACATCATTCCAGCGAAGGTCATCACTGCCGATTAGATCATTATAACGCACCACGAAGTTACCTTTCATGAGCTTGGTTTGGGTGTCGGCAATATTGCGCACATAGATGGCACTCGGCCCCGCGGGGTGACTGTAGCCGCCCCAATTATTGGCTCCGCTGCGCGGATCGTGCATATAACAGCGCTCCACGGTAACGCGTGAACTCGCATCCAGATAGACGCCCGCATCCTTATTGATCGCGCGGTTCATGCCGCGTTTCATATCCGCCTCAGTCTCATAAGCAAACTTGCCATCAGTAAAGTTGGGCTTGCGCGCCCAACCGGACATTTCGCAATCAACGATGCGGATTTGGTCGGACATTTGCACCTGCACGGCATGGCGTCGTCCGCCCTGAATGCCGATGTTTTCAAAAATCAGATAACTGCTATTTACGATTTTCAGTGCAGCCTCGTCGTCATAGCCACCGTCAATATCCGCAGTGCCGGTTCCAGTGATTTTGATCCAGGCATCCGGCTCACCGTGCATACTCTCAATCAGCAACTGGCCCCCCTCATAGAGACTCGCCACAGTAATCGTCTGCCCAATCGGCGGTGAGTCCTCCCATGTGCTCACCGTCGCGCCCGCTTCGTCGAGCTTGACGCCATCCGCTTCCAGCACCACCTGCACCTCGTAATCGCGGCCCTCATTGAGGCCCACGATACTGCTGCGATACTCGCCACGCTCCGCATCGAACTCAGGGGCAAAGGACTCATACCACTGCGTGCTCCCCGCCTCGCGGTAATACACATGTGCCTGTTCGTTGGCCACCTGACTGGCACGGCTAACATAGACACTGATCGACTCATAAGTGGAGACCAGCCGCACCGGCAGGTTGGACAATTCATAGAGGTGCACTTCGTCGAGCAAGAGTTTCGCGTCGCGGTTCCCCTTAGGAAAGGCCACACCGATGCCGACAAAGGCGGCCTCTTCAGGTGCGAGCTGATACGGACTTGAAAATTCGCGATACGGTGCCGTGCCGCGCAGATCGATCAAGGTGCTGGATTCGCCCAGACGGGTGCTACCGTCGGCGGCATAGAAAGTAAACGAAACCGTCGGACTGATCGAAATATTATCGGCCGCCGCTTGCAGCGACAACTTATAATAAGTCCCGCCCGAAATCGGGATTAACTTGTGCGAATATTTCAGAAAGAAATGCACGCCGTTCAATCTCAGCGCCTGATCCCCTGCTGCCACCAGTTCCGTTTCCGCTTTAACGTTTCCCTTCCAGTCCGAAACGCCCTGCTCCATCCCCGCATCGGGCGTTAAACTGGTGAGCTCCTGAGCAATCAACTGAGGCGAAAGAAATTCTGGAGTGACTGCGACTGCCGTTGTTAGTGCCTCTGCGCGCTGCACAAGCTCAGGAGTCGCGACGTTTTCACGATCTGCGCCCTCTTTGCTGTTTTCTGGGGAGCATGCGACGAAGGAGAGACTCAGACAGCACAGAATAGCACATGTCAGTCGACGGTTCTTTTTATAAATCATAATTACACGGATGGGAGACAATAGGCCACAGAGACCACCTAAGGCACTAGCAAGAAGCTCGACGTGACTATGTCAAGAAGAAGCATTACTCACACGGTATTGATATCCCATGCCACGCATAGGATGTCCCCCATTAACTTAAAAGCCGCGCAGACGTGAATGTCTACGCGGCTTCGTGTCACTCAGATCGCCCCCTCAACTGGGCTACTGAACTTCTGCACGCACCGTAATCGGCACAGAAAATCCGTCATCGAAGCGCACTAAGATCGTGGCCTCTAAACTGTCGCCAGTGCTCAGCCCAGCGGTCTGCAAACTGAAGCTTAAAGTCTGTGTGCTGTTGGCACTCAAGCTGCCGGTTGCCGGCGTCACTTGCAGCCAATCCACCGTATTGTTCATGCGCAGTTCATACCCAAGCGAAGTCTGCAGTGCACCGGTCGACAGCACCACATCCACAGGTGTGGATGCACCTCCAGCGATTCCCGTCAATGTGACTACATATTGGTCAGCACTCACCGCGATCGGACGGATGGGGAACAATGAACTATCGCCATGTTCGATGGCCCCTTGGTCGGGAGCGGCTCCGAGGAACTGGTCCGCAAGGTTTAACAAACCCAGGCCGTCATCAATGCCGGACGAGCCACTAGCGAGGCGGAAGTCCCCGACTGCGGCGTTCACAAAAGTAGGCGCATCATCAAGGATACCGTTGGCCTCTTGCCCCGCGGCATAGTTTACAGTCGCGGTGCTCTGCCCGACTGTCGACAAGTTGTCGTAATCGAAGCTGTTCCAGGCATTGGTTTCCGGATCCGAGATCGTGCGACTATAATCAGGGTGCGAGTTCGTGGTTTGAATAATGTTATTTCGACTCTGCAGCAAGAACATCGAACGATTGCTATCACTACCATAGCCGACTCCGGTCAAACCGTTGCCCTTGCCGATGATCGTATTATTAAAGAAGAAGCTCTTTCCTTTGGAATACGTATCCCCGCCACCGAGTTTCACAATGGAATAACATGCGTTACGATCATCCCCGATATCAAACATCAGGTTTTGATACACATATGTCGGGCCCACCACATTGGGTGCCAAGCTCAAGCCTACAAAGCAGTTCTCGATACGGTTGCCGAAAAAACGAATGTTCATTTGTCCCCCGTCCAACTCGGTCGAGTCGTCATTCGCGAAGGCAAGCATGTTGCCATAGACATCGGTATCTCGGTAGAAAGAACCACGCTCGTTCTCATTGTTCTCGCCCTCGATCACATCGTTCCAGCGAATCTCATCACTGCCGATCAAGTCATTGTAGCGCACCACGAAGTTGCCTTTCATAATCTTCACTTGGGTGCCTGTGATGTTGCGCACATAAATCGCACTCGGGCCGGCAGGATGACTGTTGCCGCCCCAATTATTGGCCGAAGTCCGTGGGTCATGCATATAGCAACGCTCCACCGTCACACGTGAACTTTCGTAAAGAAAGACACCGGCATCCTTATTAATGGCAGAGTTGATGCCTGCATTCATATCAGACTCGGTTTCATACCAATACTTGCCATCGAAATAATTCGGCTGGCGGGCCCAACCTGACATTTCGCAATCAACGATGCGAATGTGATCCGACATTTGCACCTGCACGGCATGGCGACGTCCACCTTGAATTTCGATGTTCTCAAAGATCAAATAGCTGCTGTTCAGAATTTTCAATGCCACATCGTCCGCATACGCACCGTCGATATCGCCAGATCCGGTTCCGGTGATTTTAATCCAAGCATCCGGCTCGCCATGCATGTTTTCAATCAGCAGCTGGCCACCACTATAGAGACTCGCCACGGAAATAGTCTGCCCGATCGGGGGCGAAGCGTCCCAGGTGCTCACAGTAGCGCCTGCCTCGTCAAGCTTCACGCCATCGGCTTCTAGCACAACTTGCACCTCGTAATCGCTGCCCTCATTCAGCCCCACAATACTGCTGCGATACTCGCCGCGCACTGCATCAAACTCCGGCGGATAGGCTTCATACCATTGCGTCTCGCCGACTTCACGATAGTAAACATGCGCCACTTCATTGGCGACCTGTGCTGCGCGCCCGACATACACACTAACCGATTCATAGGTCGAGACCAAGCGCACTGGCAAATTCGACAATTCATAGAGATGCACTTCATCCAGATAGAGCTTTGCGCCCGAGTTACCACTCGGAAAAGACAGGCCGATTTTCACATAAGCGGTGCCGACCGGCGCGAGGTGATATGGGCTTGATGCCTCGCGGTAAGGCGCGGTCCCTTCGACATCGATCAGCGTGCGGGATGCATCTAGCTTGGTTGTGCCATCAGCCGCATAGAAGCTAAACGAGATCGTTGGGCTCACGGCGATCGCCTCAGCGGCATATTGTAGCGCAAGCTGATAATAGCGGCCCTCCGTCGCAGGAATCAAATCGTGTGAATAGCTCAAAAAGAAATGCTCCCCGTTAAAGCGCAGGGCTTGTGCGCCTGCCGCAACCACAGTCGTCTCTGCATGAACATTGCCATTCCAATCCGACACGCCGTTCTCCATGCCAGGGTCCGGCGTCAAACTCGTCAGCGCTTGATCAATGAGCGCGGGAGAGGCAAAGCCTGAATCCACCGCATCGGTCGTAATCACGACATCATCCAAATAAGTGGTACCACTTCCGGGCTGTGCGGCGGCAAAGTAAAAGCGCGCAGATTCAGCCCCCACTGGCGGCTGGATCCCATCTGCGAAATAAATCGCATAGTCGTTGGTTCCAGTCAATCCGAGCAAATGGTCGCTGGCAATTTCCGCATCCGCTGCATCGTAGTAGCGAATTTGAAAGACCCCCTCGGAGGTGGTATTGTCCGAAGCGGCAGCAAAGGACACGGTGTATTCAAGCGCTGGATCGCAGTCGAACTCATACCAAGACTGCTTCCACCAAGAGCCATGCTGTAAGACCGATGCAGAACTGCCCTCAAATGCATTGCTGTCCAGACTTGCATGCCCTTGATACCACCCCGTGTAGCCGTTCTCAAAACCACCGTTGCTATTCACGATGACCGCCTTGTGCTCAAACAGATCGCAATACAAGTCATCAAAATAGACGCTGCCATAGCTGGAAGTGCCCTTGCCTACAAACAATTGGAAGCTGGCGTATTCAGTCCCACTAGGGACCACAATTGATTCCTGTAGCAAGGTCCAATCCTGGTCGCCTGAAACCTCTCCAGCACCGACCGATGAAATTGCTTGATCGCTGGAATCATAAAAGGTCACGCGTAGGCCCCCTTCCCCCACTACGATCGCCTCACTTTTTAAATAGCCGCCGAAGGACATGATCTGCCCTCCTTCACAATCCACGGTTTGCGAAATAGTGCGCCAGAAATACAGTTGATCGATTCGGCCCGATTGCGCGCCCGCGTAGACCTCCGATGTTTCCACCTCAATGCTATACCACTGAGAGCTGCCCGATTCAAAGCCGGGATTTTGTAAGACTTGCTCCGCAGAGCTCAGTAAGGGAAGTGCACACAGGGTAGCGGTTAAAACAACCAGACAACGGTCAATCATAGGATTCCTTATTTATGGGGTTCTATTGAATCACGTTTGCAGAGTAGTGAGCGCTTAAACATGATACGGGGAAGCCGAATCTAATAACACACATTAATAAAGAACAAGCACCTTTGACGTAGTCACGGTAAGATAGACAAAAAATTTACTTACACACAAAGTAGCCAGAGGGAATCCCCCTCTGGCTATATGCATACAAAACCGAAGTGCTGGCTAGCGATCTAGCTCGAAGGCTTCGAAAAAGAACTATTCTGGAAGCAAGCGTGTGCGACTGATTGCAAACCGTGCAAACTTGGTAAAGTTCTCACGACCACGAATATAAATCGTATGCTTACCTGCGGCTAATTCGATCTCGCGGGGATACGCTTCATTCATAATGGAAGCAGTCTGCCACGACCAGAGGCCCGGAGCAGAAACCCCCAAATCCCAATACTTCGGCTCGCCATCGTTGACCTGCACGTAGCAGCTATCGTGGGCAGGCGCGTTCGGTCCAGGGACTGCGATCAGCCCGTGCAAATAGTAAGTGCCTGAGTCAGGCACTTCGAAATCGATCCGAATCGAGGCCTTAGAGGCCGCGTCGCGTGTATCGGGCGCTTGTAAATAAGGAAGCTGCGGCGCTTGCGGATCTGCGGCGACCACAGTCATGCCGACTTGCTCCATATCCACAGCATTGAAATACTGATAATCAGGCGCTGCCAATCGCACCTTCGCTTTAACAAAGGAGGTTCTATTATAGCCCGCGTCCGTGCGAACTGTGACGGCTCCCTGATAGTATCCATCCCGTTTGACGTCTGGGTGAATCGATAGTGTCACTGCATGCAATTCACCATCGCAAGGACCCGTGTTCGGCTCGTATTGCAACCATGCGTCGTCGCTCATCACACGCCAGCGCTTGCCAGTCGCTACAGGCGCTCGCACATAGAGCGTGTCCGTCTGAACGGCAGCTCCATTCAAAGTCAGCTCCAACTGCGCCTGCAAGGGCAACAAAGAGACTCCTTCTGCACGCACTGGGAATTCTGGACCGGCTCCGACGGGAATCGCTCCAATGTCAGGTGCCTCACCAGAGAAATCTTCGTTGACCGTGAGCAATTTTAAACCGCGATCGATCGCCAGTGAGTTTTTGGAAAGTCGATAGTCACCGGCCGCACGATTCTTAAAGGACTCGACTCCCACGACACCATTTTGCTGCCACTGTGGCAGTGGTGGATCCATCGAATCTGGGCGCAGCATATCGTAATCAAAGTCACCCTTCGACTTCTGAGGCCACATCAAATCCCCCGCTGCAAACAGATTATTGCGTGTAAATATAGGGGTGGGGCCACTGCCCCAATTGCTGCCTCGCAAGCCTCTTCCATGACTATAAATGGTGTTATGGAAAAAGTAATTGATGCCGGGGTCCTGCACTTTATCGCCGCCGACTTTCAAAGCAAAATTGGTCATCCCACGCTCATCCCCCTCAAGAACGATCAAGTTATTAAAAATATACGAAGGCCCAAAGATGGTGGGTGCCGTGCTGACGCCACAATAGCTGCTCTGGATCCAGTTATTGAAGAAGCGGATATTCATCTGCCCCCCATCGAGTTCCACGCCATCGTCATTGCTAAAAAACATGATGTTCCCCTCAAAATCTGTATCGCGATAAGGGCCTCCCTTGGGCTTATCATTGTAAGCCCCTTCAATCGTATCGTTGAAGCGGTGCGACTCGCTACCGATCAGCGAATTATTCCGAATCACGTGATTGCCCTCGGAGTTAAACAAAATAATTGAGGTCGGCCCATGCGGGTGCCCATATTGCCAAGAGGTCGCATGCCCACGTGGGTTGTGAATGTAATTGTCGGCAATCACCACACGCTCAGCGCCCACCGAAACACGCACTCCACCTTGTAAATTAACTGGCTTGCCAGCCTCATCGACAAAGAACGGTCCTCGACCCCAACGCTTATTTTCCATTTCGGTGAAAGTGCCGACCTGGCCCCAAGATGAAATATCACAGCGCAAGATTCGAATATCCGTGGAGTCTTCGATCAATACAGAATCTTTGATGCCCCCGACAATCGTGAGATTGTCTAGGATCACATGATGCACTCCTTTTAAAACAACCGCATGCGTCGCACGCTTATCAACGTTTAAAGTCGAATGACGCGTCGGATCACTGGTATAGCGGATCCAACCATCAGCAGAGCCGCTTTCGGTAATCACCAAGGGCTCGGTGCTCTCACCGGCAGGCAAATAAATCGTCTTCGCGATCGGCAGCTCATAAGTCCAAGTGCGCACCGTTGTATAGGCCGGGGCAATAGCTTCTTTCAGGCTCGGATCTTCCAGCCAGGTTTTAATTTGATACTCCGTGTCTGCTTCCAAGTTGAGTAAGCTCGAGCGCAATTGCTTGGTCTTCGCCTGCCACTGCATCGGCAAGGATGCACGCCAAACACTTTCGCCCTTCTTACGATAAGCACTATGCCCACGCGTGAACTGGCTCATATCACCAGAGACATCCGCATAGAGACCAATCGAACTAAATGTCGAGACCGCTGCTAAGTTAACAATACTGGGAGCCGTACGCACGCGTTCGGAGGCTGGAATCACTGAGAGGTCAGCAAACCACAATGAATGTCCAACACTTGATTCACTCTGCTTATAGCGCAGTAATACCTGAAAGGAATCCGCCTCTCCGACTTCAAACTCACGATCCAGCTCTAACCAGTTACCACTGCGCTCACTAATGTTAATCCGTTTGATTTCCTTCCGCCCCTGATAAAGCTTTACCTGAATCATACCACCAGCTGCGTTATCAGACTTCATCCAGCCTTTCAGATATAAAATCGATCCAGGCTCAACCGCAGCTTTGGAAGAGACCACTTGACCTAAACCGGAGCCTGCTCCTGCGATATCTATTCGCAAACTGGATGACAGCCCCCTGGGCGCTTCTGCAGGATCTAAGCGGATAGACGCCCTGCCTGAACTCGCCAATTGCCAGCCAGATACAGTATCTCCGTCCCACGCAGTAAACTGGCCATTGTGCACATACTCAACTGCCGCGGCTGTAGATGCAGATACAAAAATAAGTCCAAGTAAGCCAGCTAGCATTACTAGCCACTGATTATAGCACCTACGCGGCGCACGAAAGCCATCTTGCAATCTATTCATAGATTGAAAAAGCAACACCCTACGTGACATAGTCAAGGGCGAATCCTGATACATCGCTGAATTTCAACTCCAAAGCCGAAGGCTTCTATGGGCGCTTCCGACGAGAAAACACGCTCTGCATTTTAGCGCCACGTCGCCCTTCGGAGCAGATGCCTAAAATCGTGCGGGCCGCCTGAGCTAACTCGCCCAACCCCTCTTCAATATCGATCTTCTCTTCTAAAATTTGAGAAATCCCCTTCAAAACCAAAGCCCCAGGATAAGGTGGATGCAGGTTAAAATTAGTCGAAATCTTCGTAATTTCAGAAGCAAACAAGGCATCACGCGGATCATTGATATCCAAACTCTTAAAAGCGGAGCTCTTACGAATCGGGATATTGTGCTTTGACTGCCCGATATAGTCCTGGACTCTCGCAGAAAGCATCTCTCGAACGTAGCGCTTAGCCAATTCAGGCGAAGAGCAGGACTTCCGCACGCAGACTAAATCAGTCGCCTGAGCCGAACAATCCACGCCTCCCTCAAACAAGGGCATCGGTACAGTATTCCAGTCATCAAAGCCGGAAGGAACGATAAAGTCCATATGGTGACGACCTGAAATATGCATGCCAGCCTCCCCGCGCACGAAAGAGCGAATCAGCTCATCCTCATCATATTCCTGAGTCCCAACAAGATTCCCCAACTGACGACAAAGCCGCAGGCCCTCCGCCACACGAGGGCTGTCTAATGTGACAGGATCTTCTGCGCTAGGATCAAACAGTCGCCCCCCAGCACGCACAATAAAGTTCATAAACATGTGCTCCCGTGGAGAGTAATTGATAATTTTATCGGCTGGCAGAATTTTCTTCAATTTCCGAACACATTTCAAAAAATCCGACCAAGTCCAGCCCGCCTGCGGCCGCACACAGCCCGCTTTCTCGAACAAAGTCGGATTGTAAAAAACAACCCGCGGCGAAAAAGCGAAAGGAATGCCCACCATTTGGCCATCGATTTCAAAAGGTGAAAATGGCTCCGTAAAGAAATCGTCTCGATCCGGGAAGCACTCCTCGAAAATCTCAGAGAGGTCCATGTAATCCTCATACTGAGTCAACAAATGAGTCGTCGTCCGCAACTCAAGCGTACCTTTCCTAAAGGCAAACGAACTTCGCAAACCAGGAATCGAGTCCGAGACCAAGCTCAACATTCCATCAATCCAAGGAAATTGCTCCACAGGATTATACACGCAAACGTTTTCAGGTAAAATGCGCTCTCGCCAGTCTGGCAACACGAAGGCTCCCTGCCGTGAGCGTGTGTGCAAGACACCATTCTGGCATAAAGATTCCACCGCATGTTGTACCTTTAGGAAAGAGATCCCCAGCGTCTCCGCAATCTCACGTGCCGGCGGCACACGATCGCCCGCTTGTATCTCAGAAGATTCAAGCATGGATAATATATAATTACGGACGATCGAAACTTTGCTTTTAGTCATAGCGGAAATTACAAAATAGAAATAACATCCTGTGACTAGGTCAACCCGCATATCCACGAGTCATAACGGCATAGGGCTCACGATCTCGCAGTCACTCTTGAGCGAACTCTCCTAGCTGACGACATAGAACATCCTTCCGGACGCACATAAAAAAGCCACGGAGATGGTGAGTCTCCGTGGCCGGCAAAAACTGAAATTTAGATCAGCAGCGATTCGCTTACTTCCGTCGGCGCATCGCGACAGTAGAGAGCGCAGCTAGACCTAGCAAACATGCATAGGTTGAGGGCTCAGGCACTACGATGTCAGGCGTAAAGTCGAATTGAAACTCACTGCCATAACCTGTTGCTGAACCTGCAACAATAACTTGGAAGCTGCTGACATTAGCAATACTTGAAAAATTGGCTGCCGCTTGCGGATTTGCTTTATCTGGATTTTCTCCTTCAGAATTAGTTAAACCGATGAAACCTGCAGTGCCAGGAGTGAGTTCCTTAAGTTGTGTGCCTTCACTCAATGTAACACCAGTGAACTCAGTATCACTCACAGAAAACTCCTCAGAACTGTCGATATCTGATACCTGCATCACAAAATCTAGCTGAAGTGGTGTGAGAAAGTCAGAGTCTTCGTAAAAGCTGAATGTATAGGTCGCCGAACGCTCACTGCCGCCTTCAATCAAGATGCCAACACGATCAGAGTGACCTTGGCCTGTAGTGATACTATGCTTGAGCAAATCAGGCGTATAACTATCAAGAGTCACAGTCAAATAAGCAGTGGACGAAGCCATGGTGCTAGTGTCCAGCAAACTGAGCTCAAACTGTGCCTGAGCTCCATTGACGGGATCCACAACACTTCCTCCTGGCTCGACGGTGCCCACATTAGGTGGCACAACACCAACAATGTTGATTTCGAAGGCTGCATTAGCACAGCTGCATGCTGCCAATGCGAAAACTGTGGTAGTCACTGCTTTTCTTGTAAGTTTCATGTCAATTCCGAATACGTATTAAATTTGCGCGCGCCTAGGGTATTTACCCCCAAGTGTGGAGTAAGTCAATCGAATAAACCCTTTATCCCGCATATTGGACAAATTACAGCCATTTTTTCTTAAGAAAGTATAGATTGATTCGCCAAATGCGCTCACGCTACATATTTTAGCCATTTATGAAAGAAATGCTCATCGATATTTTCACACATCCCTTGGCGATTGGCCTGTGCATCGGACTAATTGCATGTTTGATCGTTTGGCTGCGTTCTCTGGGAAAATTACGAAGCGAACGCTCAGCGGCAGCGGCGCAGGCGAATCGCTTGAACCAGGAAATCAATACTTTAAAGGGGCATTTGCACACACAAATGGAGATCACTGCCAAGGGCAATGAGTCGCTCAAGGAAGAACTGGTCGCCCTCCAAAAGACCAATCAAAATTTAAGCCAAACGATCGGAGCCTTGAAGCAAAAGCCTGGCCGCGTAGAGATTCGCACGCTGCACCTATATGAAAAAGCAATTCGCACAATGAACGCGCGGGCGCCTGGCTTCAGCTCTGCTTGGGAAAGTGCAATCAACGAAGCGGAAGCGGAAATCAAACAAGAGGAATCCGGCATTATTGGCTGGATTCGCAAACCCTTCATGTTTCGCAGCTCTGGCTCCACCGAGCTATTGGGCGATGCTGAAAAAGTCACAGAGTAACCAGCGAGGCGTGGCCTGCTCTAGCACCTATAAATCAACCACAACGTAGGGTGTGTAGCGTCACTTCCGAGGGGCAATTGAGTCGGGCAGTTAAACCACTAGCCCCCGTGCCGCGACTGGTATAGCCCTGCAGAGTGCCCTCGCTCCATGCGCCGGCCAACAGATGGCGCGGCGAACTGCCGTCGTGCATCAAAATGCGCCCACCGGGCAGGCAAATTTGCCCGCCATGCGTATGGCCTGCCATCAGATAATCGATCCCGTGTGCCGCAGCAGTGGCATAGGTCTGCGGCGAGTGTGAGAGTAAGACCTTGGTCGCCTCGTTCGGCACCCCGCGCAGCGCACGCTCAAAACAGTGTGTTTTATAAAAATTGGGATCGTCGATGCCGATTAGATACAGCTCAGCTTCTCCACGACGCAGTATAACATGTTCATTCAGCAAAAAACGTATGCCTGCGGCCTCCATAGCGGGCACCTTGGCCAGGCAATCGTGATTCCCAAGGATCGCATATTTAGGCGCCTCCACCTCGGAAACGATCTCAATCGTCGCTGCGGTAGCGCCTGAATGGTCGCCAAAGATACAGGTGCGAAAGTCTCCTGTCAGGGCCAAGCAATCGTAATCCAACTCTGCGATCACCTCTTTCACCCGTGCCGGGAAATCGGGATGCAAATCGGCGTGCAAATCGGTAAGCTGTAAAATGGTATATCCATCGAACTCCGCCGGCAGATTCGCCAGCCGTACTTCCTGCCGCATGACTTGAATATCAAAATAATTGCGCATCGCACGCTGCCAAAAACCGCTCATCTTCAAGCAGAAGCGAATGGCCGCATAAGTATTGAATTTATGTTCAAAGCGAAAGATCCCCTTGCCCTGCCCTTCACCGCGCTTGGCACGCATATGTGCTTCAGCAGCCAGACGTGCCTCAAATTCGGCTTCGCCTAAGCGGGCTGCATAAGGTTGGAGGTCTTCAATTGAGCTCATAGCAAGCGATTAAATGCATTAACCGAAGAAGCGTTGCATCTTAGTCACCGCAGCCACGAGGCGATCCACATCTTCGAAATTGTTATAAAAGGAAAACGACGCCCGCGCGGTGGCGGGCACCCCAAAGCGCTTTAATAATGGTTGCGTGCAGTGGTGGCCAGCACGCACAGCGACGCCATCAGCATCTAGAAAGGTGCCAATGTCGTGCGGGTGAATCTCATTGATAACAAAAGATAAAATGGAGGCTTTGTGCTGGGCAGTGCCGATAATACGTAGGCCATCCACCGCAGAGAGCTTTTCGGTGGCATCCAGTAGTAAGGCATGCTCGTGCGCAAGTGCGCCTGCTCGGTCCAGGCCGTTGACATAGTCGATCGCTGCGGCAAGTCCGATGACGCCTTCAATGTGGGGCGTCCCCGCCTCAAACTTTCCCGGAATACCTTTATAAGTGGTGCCCTCGAAATCAACGCGTTCGATCATATCGCCCCCACTTTGATAAGGCGGCAGGCGCTCCAACCATTCGCGCTTCCCCCAGAGCACACCGATGCCAGTGGGACCAAACACTTTGTGCCCGGAAAATACAAAAAAGTCACAGTCCAAGTCAGCCACATCGACTGGCATGTGAGGCACCGACTGGCAGCCGTCCAATAAAACTGGAATGTCGCGCGCGTGCGCCTCCGCAATCAGGGCTTTGGCCGGATTAATCGTGCCCAGAGCATTGGACACATGCACGAGTGCCACCAGCTTGGTGCGCTCGGATAGCAACTCTGAATAGGCGACTAAATCGAGCTCTCCGGCATCGTTGACTGGCACCACCTTAAGCACGGCACCGGTCTTTTCCGCCGCAATTTGCCAAGGCACGATATTGGCATGGTGCTCCATGTGGGTGATCAAGATTTCGTCGCCCTCAGAGAGTTGGGTTTCGATAAAGCCATGCGCCACCAGGTTGATGCCTTCCGTCGCACCACGCACAAAGATGATTTCGTCCGACTCGGGTGCCGCGATAAAATGGGCCACCTTCGCACGTGCCGATTCATAAGCGTCGGTCGCTTGCTCACTGAGATAGTGCACCCCACGGTGGATATTGGAATTCTCTGCACGGTAATAGCGATCAATCGCTTCAATCACCGAAGCAGGCTTCTGCGAAGTAGCTCCATTATCCAGATAGCTCAAAGGCTTCCCTCGAACTGTAGTCGATAAGATAGGAAAGTCTGCGCGCACGCGGGCGAAATCAAATGTCGATATATTCGTCACAAGTAGAACTCTCACTCCTAGCGTGAGAATCTCAACTTAAAAGGTAAAAGATGTATCGAGACCAATCAGGCTCAAAAACGGAACATGCCCCAGATTGAGTTGGCCTTTCCCCCAGAATCCGCATGACTTAAAGCATGCGACATGGAACCGAAGGAAAAATTATAGGCATGCTGATCGGCCTCACTGCACTGGTCGTGGCCGCAGTGCTTGGGCTTTCGGTTTATTTCTCAAGTTCCAGTATCCACAGCTTGCTGACAGAGAATCATGCGCTCAACCAAGCGATCAGTAACCTGACGCAAGAGGAACAGATCGGCTTTGCCACTGTGCTCTCGCAGGATACGGATGCGCTCGGACAAGTCTCCACCAAGTTCAAATTTGTGCAAACGGCCGCGGGCAACCCGAAGGAAATCGTCGACGAGCAAATCTACACCATTGCAGGCGATGTGGTGCACTTCGATGCTCTAATCATCAAATTCAGCGATGCGTACGTGCGCTCGGGCAAGGAGCGTGCGCTCTACCTCTGGCGCCGGATCTACGGCGAGCAGACCGCCCCCGAACAAGGCGCCCCGATGGCAGTGCCCGAAAGTGCCCCCGAGCGTTACTACGCAATCACAAAATCCTTAAAGCTCTCGGACCGTGAACTCTTCTGGCAAGCGATCTGGTCTTTGGCCAATGATCCGCAGCGTTTAAGTGAATATGGCATCACTGCCGTATTCGGCAATGCGATCTACACTCGCATGGAAGTGGGCAAAGTTTACTTATTCAAAATCGGCGCCAGCGGCCAGATCTATCCAGAAATGCTGGAATTTTAAATCCGACGCAAGCACGCAAGCTCGCAAGCAGCCCTCGATCCCCGATCAGCTGGGGTCGAGCGGCATCACCACCACCCGCCCCCGGCAGCCACTATCTAGGACGCTCGACGAAGCCAGCCTTGCGGTAGGCTTTGCCCAACACCTTATAGGCGCGCTTCTGTGCCACGGCGGCTCCATCCTTGAGAACGCTCTCGAGGTAGGCCTTATCGGCAATCAATTCTTTATACTTTGCCTGCACGGGCTCAAGCACGCTGATCACGGCGTCGGCGACCTCTTTTTTCAAGCTGCCATAGCCTTCGCCTTTGAGAGATTCCTCGATATCGGCGACCGTGCGACCACTCATCGCTGAGTAAATTTGCAACAAGTTAGAAACGCCAGGCTTGTCCTCGCTGGCCACGATTTCGCTGCCTGAATCAGTCACAGCACTCATGATCTTCTTCTTCAGAGCGGAAGGCTCATCCAAGAGATAAATGGTGGCATTCTGATTATCATCACTCTTAGACATCTTACGCTCTGGATCCTGCAGCGACATGATGCGTGCGCCCTGCTTTGGGATAAAGGCTTCGGGGATCGTAAAAGTGTCCGAGTAGTTATGATTAAAGCGCTGCGCAAGGTCGCGGCACAGTTCCAAGTGCTGACGCTGGTCGTTGCCGACCGGCACCGCATCGGCATTATAAAGCAGAATGTCGGCCGCCATTAGCACTGGATACATCAGCAAACCCGAATTGACCGAGGCACCCGCACGCGCGCCCTCGTGAGTAAATTTAAGCTCATTCCCCTCGCCCACATTAAAGCCCAGCTTCGCGGCTTTTTCCTTGAACTGAGTCATGCGCTGCAGATCGCCGATCGGCGTGATGCAACTCAGCAACCAAGCCAATTCGGTGTGCCCGATCACGTGTGATTGGACAAAAATATTCGAACGCTCTGGATCGAGGCCACAGGCAATGTACTGCGCCACGCACGACAGCGTATTTTTGCGCAGCTCGGCGGGGCTATATTTCACCGTGATCGCATGCATGTTGACGACACCGAAGTAGCATTCGTAGTCATCGAGCATGGTCGTCCAATTCTTAACCGCACCCAAGTAATTGCCGAGGGTTAATTGCCCGGTCGGTTGTGCACATGTGAGAATGACTGGCTTTGCTTCGCTCATAAGCACTCGATTGACGGCAGCCGCGGCGCGCTTGTCAACCCAACTTCTTCCGTAATATGAATGAGCTTTGCGCGCCCCGTCGAATTCCACGCGGCTGGCCTCGCATCGCGAGCAACAAGTTGCGCCCTCCGCGCTTGCCACCGCGATCAGCTTCTTCACATTCACTTTATGCGACTTTCCATTTACACACTGGCCCTGGCCTCGATCAGTCTCTTGCACACGCCCGCCTCGGCGAAATTTCCTGATAACTTTGACAGCCCGCTACAGGTAATCGCCTTTGGCTCTTGCAATCGCGACGAACTCCCCCAGCCACTCTGGCCCATCATCGCCGACCAAGCGCCCGACCTCTGGATCTGGGGCGGCGACAATATTTACGCGGACTGGTATCAGCGCCCCAACGGCCCGAAGGTCAAATATAGCGTCAACCGTGAGTGGATCACCCAACGCTACGCCAGTCAGTACAAGCATCCTGCCTATGCCGCATTTCGCGCCAAGACTCCGATCATTGGCACTTGGGACGATCATGACTACGGTGACAACAACGCCGTAGGCGACTATAAGCTCAAGCAGATCACACGCGATCTTGCGCTAAGCTTTATGGAGGTACCTATCAGCGATCCACGCTGGTCGCGTGAGGGCATTTACGGCGCCTACGATTTTGGTCCTGAAGGGAAGCGAACAAAGGTCATCCTACTAGACAACCGTTACTTTGCCAGTAGTCGCAAGGCCGAGCCCAGTGACCTACTTGGCGATACACAACGCAACTGGCTCGAAAAAACGTTACAGACAAGCACCGCAAATCTACACATCTTCGTCAGCGGCACACAAATCATCTCCGCGGAACATAAATATGAGAAATGGGCGGACTACCCCGGCGACCGCGAATGGCTGCTGCAACAAATCGCACTCAGCGACACCCCGACGGTCTTGATCAGTGGCGATCGACACATCCACGAAATCTCCGTGCTGGAAGATCCGGCCATTGACTTTCCACTGGTCGACATCACTTCCAGTGGGCTGACACATAGTTGGGATAGTTTTAAGGGCGAGCCCAACCGCTACCGCTATGGCCCCGTGGCCACGGGGCTGGGCTTTGGATTGGTTAAGATCGACTGGAGCGGCGCAAAGCCTACTGTTGAATTGCAACTCATCGATCAGACCGCCGAAGTCAGCAACTCATACTCCTTGCAGTTTTAAGCCTCTCGCGGCAGCTTCGCCACAATCACACGCACGCCGGCGCTCTCATACAGCTCAAGTATGCCAGGTGCCGCCCGATCGTCGGTGACCAACACCGAAAACTGACTGATCTCACCAAATATAAAAGGGCTCTTTTGCTCCAGTTTGGTCGAATCACACACCACGCAGACATTTTCAGCGCGCGGGATTAAGCGCTCTTTCAGCACCGCCTGCCCCGGATTCACCTCAGAGGCACCCAACCTATGGTGTAAGCCGTCCACTCCGACAAAGAGCCATTTAATGATAAAACGCTTCATCGCGCCCTCTGCCATCGCCCCCACATACGAGCGCGAGCGCTCCTCATAGCGCCCGCCAGTGCAGATCAAGTCGCAATTCGCCCGCCCGCCCAAGGCGACAATCACATGGTGCGCATTGGTCAGGACCGTCAGAGGAAACTGGGGCAAATAGTCCGTCATCGTCAGTACCGTCGAACTCGCATCCATAAAGATGGTATCGTTCGGCTCGATCAACTGTGCAGCAGCTCGCGCCACCACCGATTTTTCAAAGCGATTCATCGATTGACGTGCAGGCAACGGCATGTCGTGCCGCGCATCTGTGATACGCGTCGCCCCACCATGGATGCGAATCACCCGCTTTTCCTCAGCCAAAACTTCGAGGTCCTTACGGATGGTCTCATTTGTTACCTCAAATTCACGCGCCAGCTCGATGCTCTTAACCGAGCCTTCACCTTCAATTTTGCGTAAAATAAACTCCTGACGTTGTGATGGTAGCATTCTGCGATAAAATTATTTTTCAATTACACTACGACTATGCAGCTCACACAGATTGGGATTCGCAAGCAAAATAGCCCCTAAAACCTTGGATATCAAAATAAATACTTTGGGTTTTGCCCGAAAATTCCAAATTCAATAGCTCAAACTTTGAACGAAAGCAGTAAAACAAAACCCAACAAAAATCGCAAGTTGCTGCAAATAAATAACTTGCAAAACGCAAAAACATGATGCCTGATAACAAACCTACCAATTAAACAACAACCCTAAACCCAAAATACCCCAATGCATCCATACTTCGCTGAAGCACTCGGAACCGCGCTCCTCATCCTATTCGGAAATGGAGTCGTCGCTAATGTTGTCCTCTCAAAATCCAAAGCCAATAATGGCGGCTGGATTGTGATCACCATGGGCTGGGGGCTAGCAGTCGCCCTCGCAGTCTATGTCGTCGGCCGCGTCTCTGGCGCCCATATCAACCCGGCCGTCACCATCGGCCTCGCCAGTATCGGGGCCTTTGAATGGTCACAAGTGCCTGGCTACATTCTATCCCAAATCGCCGGTGGCTTTATCGGCTCGGTTTTAGTCTATCTTTGTTTCTACGCCCACTGGGAAGAAACCGAAGACCCGGACCTCATACTCGCCTGCCACAGCACCTCACCTGCCATCCGTAAATTCATACCTGCATTTGTGACTGAATTTATCGGCACTGTAGTGCTGGTATTCTGTATCCTCGCGCTAGGCAAGGTCGCCCTCGGAGCCGACAGCACACAGCTGGCATGGACCACAGCCATGGGGACTTGGTTCGGCCCCCTACTAGTCGGCCTACTGGTGCTCGCAATCGGCTTATCCTTAGGCGGCCCCACCGGCTACGCAATCAACCCGGCCCGCGACTTAGGACCACGTATCGCGCATACGATACTCCCCATCAAGGGCAAGGGTAGCTCCGATTGGGCCTACGCTTGGGTGCCAATCGTCGCCCCCATACTTGGCGCTGTCGCTGGCGCACAGCTCTTCGTCTTCTCCGCTCTTTAATCCACCCTCAAACCATACTAAAAACCATGTCTCAAGATAAATACATCCTCGCATTCGACCAAGGCACCACAAGTTCACGCTCTATTATCTTTGACCACGACGGCAAAGTCGTCGCGGTTGCTCAGAAAGAGTTTCAACAAATCTATCCCAAGCCAGGCTGGGTAGAGCACGATCCAATGGAGATCTGGTCTAGCCAAAGTTCCACCGCGGCAGAGGCGATTTCCCGCGCCGATCTATCCGCCGATTCAATCGCCGCAGTCGGTGTCACCAACCAACGTGAAACCACCATCGTCTGGGACAAAAAAACCGGCAAACCCGTTTACAATGCGATTGTGTGGCAAGACCGCCGCACCGCTGATTATTGCCGCAAACTGAAAGAGGATGGTATCGAGGCCATGGTTTCCGAAAAGACAGGGCTACGCCTCGACCCATATTTCGCAGGAACCAAAGTTCGCTGGATCTTAGAAAATGTCGAGGGTGCACGCGCCAGAGCCGAAGCGGGCGAACTGCTCTTCGGCACCGTCGATTCCTGGCTGGTGTGGCAACTGACAGGCCATAAGGTGCACGTCACCGATATCACCAATGCCAGCCGCACCCTGTTCTATAATATAGAACAAGACGGCTGGGACGATGAGCTACTAGAGCTCTTCGGTGTGCCACGCAGTATGCTGCCCGAAATCAAATCCTGCTCTGAAGTGTATGGCCACGTAGAAAAAAACCTCTATCCAGGCGGCGCTCCGATCGCTGGTATCGCTGGCGACCAACATGCCGCACTCTTCGGGCAAGCTTGCTTCGAGCCTGGCATGGCGAAAAACACATACGGAACCGGTTGTTTCTTACTCATGAATATGGGAGAAAAACCTATTCGCTCGAAGAATAATCTACTCACCACCGTCGCTTGGCGCATCGGCGACAAAACTGAATATGCACTCGAAGGTTCGATCTTTATCGGTGGCGCCGTAGTGCAATGGATTCGTGACGAATTACAGCTCGTTCGCACCGCGCAAGAACTGGATGCACTCGCTGCGACAGTCGAAGACGCCGGCGGCCTCTTCCTAGTGCCGGCATTCGCCGGCTTGGGTGCGCCCCATTGGGACCCCTATGCACGCGGCGCGGCATTGGGCATCACCCGTGGCACCAATCGAGCACATTTCTGCCGTGCGGCACTTGAATCGATTGCCTTCCAAAGCGCTGACCTCATCACTGCAATGGAGAAAGATAGTGGTATTTCACTCAAAGAACTACGCGTTGACGGCGGCGCCTGCCAAAGCGATCCACTGCTACAATTCCAAGCAGACCTCTTGCAAACTGAAGTCATTCGCCCCAAGTGCATCGAGACCACAGCCCTCGGCGCCGCGTACCTCGCCGGCCTCGCAGTCGGCTTCTGGAAGAGCCGCGACTCGATCACCAAACGCTGGGAACAAGAGCGCTCCTTTGAGCCTCAACGTAAAGCTGAAGACATGACCGCTCTCACTGCCGGGTGGAACAAGGCCCTCGAACGCTCCAAGAAGTGGGAAGACGCCGTCGACGAATAAGCCACACATACGACACCAGACAAACAACTCCAGTCATTACACACCCATGAAATCCTACCCCACCATCCTCAGTTTATGCAGCCTCGCACTACTCCCAAACATAAGTTTTGGAGCCGACGAATCGCCCTACCTCTTCGGAGATTGGGGCGGGGCTCGCACTGAACTTGCCGACAAAGGCGTCTCGCTTAACCTGTTTCACATCTTCGATGTGTATGACGACTTCTCAGGTGCCGCCGAAAGCGGCGGCACCTACTTTGGTCGTCAACGCGTCGCCATTGACCTCGACTTAGAAAAACTTCTAGGTTGGGAAAATAGCTACATCGCAATCAGCGGCGTGCACCAATACGGAAACAACTACAATCGCTCTCGCTTCGGAGTATTCACTAACCCGAGTTCAATCGAAGGCACAGAAACCACCCGCTTGGCCAATATCTATTTTGGTCAAAGTTTATTCGACGGACAGCTAAATTATCAGATCGGAAAAGTGGATGGCGTGGGTGCCTTTGGCTCACAAGAATATGGCAGCTCCTTCATGAACGATGAGTTCGCCTATGTAGCCAATGCCATCTTCGGTAGTGCACTCCCCTTCGATCCGGCCCAGAAGCTCGGTTTGATTGTGGAATATCAACCCAACGGCACGCAACTCTACCTCAAAGGCGGCGTCTTTGATTCCAATCAACTGGATTCCTATGCAGATGATCACAACGGCCTTAGTTTTGACTGGGAGGGGCCAGTTGCCTATGCCGCGGAGCTTGGTTACCGTTCGGATCCTAATAAGACAGATAAACCGGGCTTCGTCAAATTAGGCTTCCATTACAATACGGGCAATTTTGCAAACTTCCTAGACACGACAGAAGACGACAATAACAAGCTCATCTACCTGAGTGCTGGCCGCACCTTGCACAACTTCGACAGTCAACAACAACGACGTATCGACGGCTCGATCACTTGGGTACACGCCCCCGAAGATCGTAACCTCTATGCTGATGAGCTCATCTTCGTTCTTCGTGCAATCGGCCCCTTCGCCGCCCGTCCGAACGATGAACTCGGCCTCGGTGTAGTCGCTGCTTATATCAGCGATGATTATTCAGATGCCTCTCAAAGCGCTGGTGGCCCCGTCGCCAAAGAAGAATACACCGTGGAACTGTCGTACAAAGCAGCCATCACACCGTGGTTCCAATTACAACCTAGCCTACAAGCCGTCATGAATCCGGCTGGCGACACTGATCGCGACACCGTCTGGATCGCGGGCTTACGCTCCGTGATCACATTCTAGAAATTAACTCATAATCTCAAACGAAAGCATCTCATGAAAAGATCAATCTCACTCGATCGCGCACAAGCCGCCGACAAAGTTTTCGACGTAGTCATCATTGGTGGCGGGGCCTCAGGTCTCGGCGCAGCTGTCGACGCGGCCGCACGCGGACACAGCGTCGCCCTCTTCGAACAGGCCGACTTCGCCAAAGGTACTTCTAGCCGCTCCACCAAGCTCGTGCACGGTGGTGTCCGCTACCTGCAACAAGGCAACGTCTCCCTAGTATTGGAAGCACTTCGCGAACGCGGACGCCTCACTCAAAACGCCCCCCACCTGGTGCACTCGCAGTCCTTTGTCATTCCAAACTACTCTTGGTGGGAAGGCCCCTTCTACGGCATCGGCATGAAAGTCTACGACCAACTCGCAGGCAAACTGGGGCTCTCCCCGTCACGCCATCTCAGCAAAAAAGAGACTGTCGAATTAATCCCGACCGTTGAGCAAAACAAACTGGTCGGCGGCGTCGTCTACCACGACGGTCAATTCGATGACTCTCGCCTAGCGGTCAACCTAGCGCAAACCGCCGAAGAGCTCGGTGCTGCGATGCTGAACTACTGCCGCTGTGTCGGACTCGTCAAAGAAAACGACGTCGTATCCGGCGTTCAAATACACGACATAGAAAACGACACTAAATTCACCGTGCGTGCCAAGAGTGTCATCAATGCGACTGGAGTTTTTGTCGACGACCTACGCAAGATGGATGAGCCACAGGCCAAAGGTATTATCGCCGTCAGCCAAGGCATCCACATCGTGCTGCCTAAGAGCTTCCTACCTGGCAATGCCGCGATCATGATTCCCAAGACAGCCGACGGCCGGGTGCTCTTCGCAGTGCCATGGCATGATCACGTAATTGTCGGCACGACCGACACCCCCCTCGATTCTCACAGTCTGGAACCACGCGCACTGGAAGAGGAGCGCGACTTTGTACTGACCCACGCATGCAAATACTTAACCAAAGATCCCAAACCGGAAGACGTATTGAGCATATTTGCTGGATTGCGCCCCTTAGTTAAAGCCGGCGACGGCTCCGACACTGCAGCACTCTCGCGCGATCACAGCATCATTGTGAGCGGCAGCGGACTCATCACTCTGACTGGTGGCAAATGGACCACTTATCGCAAGATGGCTGAAGATGTGATCGAACAGGCCGAAACCTTAGGCGGGCTCGAGCACAAGCGCTGCCAAACAGAAGACATGCAAATTCACGGTTGGACACGAGCCGCCGCCAGCCAAGCCAACTTGGCCAGCTACGGATCCGATGCACTTCGCATCCAAGACCTCATCAAAGAGCAGCCAGAACTCGGAGAAAAGGTACATGCGCAGCTTCCCTATCAACAGGCGGAAGTGGTCTGGCACGCTCGCGAAGAGATGGCCCGCACTGTCGAGGATGTGCTCGCACGCCGAACGCGCGCGCTGCTACTCAACGCCCGAGCCTCGATCGAAGCCGCGCCCGCAGTCGCCAAGATCTTAGCCAAGGAACTCAGCCGCGATGCGACCTGGGAAGCCGAACAAATCAAAGCCTACACCGAGTTAGCCGAAGGCTATATCTTTCCGATCGATTGACAGCCGCATTACAGATATTCACTGCTGCTTAAAAAATAGTGCCACGCTAAAACGAGTGCTGCCATAATTGATCATCTTTGCGAAGTCTTCTTTAGCAACGGGTATGTATTGGCAGTCCAACTCGCTGATCGTTAATTTATCTGTGTCCGGATCGTGCAAGTAAAAGCAAAGTTCATCAAAGGCGGTCACCACCACCCAATGCGGTGCCTTGTCGCCGTTGAGTCGGTAGCTACTGATCATCACCAGCACGAACGCCCCGTTCTTTAATTGCGACTCAATTTCGGCCACCGAAACTGCCTCGCACCGAATGGGGATCGCCTGCGCCTGACTGCGCTCAAGAAATTGCTCGTGCACCAAATTCAGCACCTCTTTCTTGTGCGCCGAGCGCACGCCTTCCACGAAAAGCGGATCGGTCTGGCTCATCATAACTTCCGCGGCGAAGCCACGGCGCTTTGCCGCGAGCGCCAGACCTAAGGGGTGACAGCCTCCGTGGCCTGATGTCATAAAAATAGTGGTGGCTTCACGCCAAAGATCGAGTTCGAGACTTTGGTTCAATACAGTCGTAGGCTCAATGGCTGCCATCACCATCATCAGTGATGCGGGTCCGCAAGTGAAGGCGGTATGCTGCCCATACCAAGGCACGAAGCTCTCCTCACGCACGCGCTCTGGATAGCGAATGCGCTTTTGCATACGCAAGGCATCGCTATGATCTTCGTAATAATCAAGAAACTCGCCAAACACGCGATAGCCCAAACGCTGATACAGCTGCACGGCAGCGAGATTTTGCTTGGCCACCTCCAGCCGCATAAAGAGTCGATCTTCTTCCACTGCTGCGGCTTCGAGGGCCAGCATCAATGCACTGGCATGCCCCTGCCCGCGCGCCTCGGGGTGCAAGGCGATCGAATAGAGCCGCGCCAGGCGTGTGCCTTTATGCAATAAAACGAGGCCGTAACCATAGACGACCTGGTCCCACTCCAGCACTAAGAAGATACAATTCTCGCCTTTGATCCAACGCTGAAAGGAGCGTCGGCTCAATCGATCCGAAGTAAAGCAGACCGCCTCAATCTCCAGCAAACGTTCGATATCCTCTGCCTGCACACAACGAAAACGACGCTCACTCACGTCCACGCCGCTCCAAGCGATCTACGAACTCCTGCATGATCATCATGTAAAGTTCGTCGCCCAAGTAGGCATCTTCCACGCTGTGATCAATGCTCGGGTTGTCGTTCACCTCGATCACATAGATCTGGTTGCCCTTTTGCTTGAGATCGACTCCATACAGGCCGTTGCCAATGATCGCGCTAGCCTTGAGTGCCGCGTCCAACACCGGCTTCGGTGCTTCAAAGGTAGGGATGGTATCAAAGCCGCCGGACTTGCCGGACTTTCGGCTCGATGCATGGTTATAAATTTGCCAATGGTCGCGTGCCATAAAGTATTTACAGGCATAGATGGCCCGGCCATTGAGCACACCGATGCGCCAATCAAAATCGGTGTAGATGTATTCCTGCACCAAAGCTAATGCCGACTCTTTAAGCATTAATCCCAACTTCTCTTTGAGCTCGTCGCGGTTGCCGACTTTATACACGCCGATCGAAAATGAACTCTCTGGCATTTTGAGCACCACGGGATAATCAAAATGGGCCTCAATGCGATCGAGCTCCAGCGCCTCGGCATTGGCCACCACTAAAGTGCGGGGCGCACTGACCTTATTATAACTGAACGCATCCTGTAAAAAGATCTTGTTGCAGCAGCGCATGATTGAAGTCGCATCATCGATCACCACCAAGCCTTCCATTTCCCCCTTGCGCGAAAGTCGGTAGGTGGGGTGGTCGATACTGGTCGTCTCTCGGATAAAGAGCGCATCGTATTGCGAGAGATGCTTCAGCTCATCTGAACGCACCAACTCTGCGGCGATGCCGACCTTGGCAGCTGCTTTGACAAAGCGCTTAATCGCTTCAGCATCACTCGGCGCATTGGCCTCATCCGGATTGTGCAAAATAGCCATGTCCCAGCGATGCTTATTCTTATGGCTAGGATTGCGCCACACTTGCTCGGTAAAGATCCGCAGCCGCTCATAGAAGGTCTCGCGCTCCGCAGTATTGAGCACGGATAAATTATCACGCTCGACCGAAAGTTCCAAGCCATGCGCACCACGGCTCAGGCTAGCCCGCAAGAGCGGCGCCGCATAGCGCTCAAAGACCGCACGCGCCACTTTTTTCCACTCCTCACGCTCCGTCCAACCAAAATAGATATTGAGCACGACCGGCACCTCCATGTCCGCACTCAACTTTGGGAGCAAGGGCTGCAAACGATGCTCTTCACCGCCATCTTGATAACGAAGATCATTGATGGTATTGACACTGGGCAACACCCTGTGTTTGCGCGACTCCGCCAGCAGCGAGCAATAATAGCCCCGGCTTAAATAGTGCTCGGTATCGCACAAATTGATAATGCGCGTGCGCGGCTCTCCCAGCTTCGGATAATCTGAGAGATACTGCTCAAACGTGATCACATTGAGATCTAACGGAGGCGTCTCCGTTTGATCAGTCACAACTAAGGTCTTATACATTGAATGATACCGCAGACGATCAAATCGGATCCATCATTTTGGTCCGTTTGCTATGAGCCTTTTTTAGAAAAAGTCACTCTTAATCGACGGCAAATATGCACAAGTATCTACACTGCTAGCGACGCGATGCCAATCGCGTCTCCCCGGCCCGCACCAGACGTCGCTAGCGCGACATCGCTACCCAAAAAAAGTCACGCCACCACCGACCACTGGTAGCGACGCGATGCCAATCGCGTCTCCCCCAGAAGTCACGCCATCACCGGCCCAGCCGCGGCACTCTGCCCCGCCACGTTCCCGGTTACGAAGCAACCTTGTATCAAGAATCCTCCAGTGGGCGCTTCCCAATCAATCATTTCTCCCGCGCAATAGACGCCGGGCAATTGCTTGAGCATCAGTTGCGCATCCAACTCCGACCAAGCCACCCCCCCGGCGGTGGAAATGGCCTCGGCGATTGGACGCGCTTGCGTCAATGGAATCCGACAACACTTGGCCGCTTGAGCCAAAGAAGCTGCATCGTGAAACTCACCGTAATACTGACGGAGAATCGCACAGGCGGTCTCATTTAATTTCCAACGCAGGCCGGCCTCTTTATAAAAATTGCGACGCGCGGACTCCATTTTTGCAATGAGCCGCGCTTCAGTAAATGTCGGCTTAAAATCGATTTCGATGACGGGCGAAGCCATCCGACGCAACTCTCTGCCTAAAGTATACAGAGGAGTGCCCTCAAAACCGTAACGCGTGGCCACCAACTCACCGGTCAGCGTGCGCCCATTCGCACTCAGCTTCAGATTCTGCAGTGGCTTGCCTTCTATCTGTGCACGCGTCTCAGGACTCCAGTCACACTCCCAACCGCAATTTGCGGCTGCGAAGGGCACCACTTCCACACCTTGCGCCTCCAAAATGGAGACCCAACTGCCAGTAGATCCGGTCTGCGGCCATGAGGCACCGCCCATGGCGAGGACGACCGCATCGAATCTTGCCTGCACGGGCTGATCCCCCTGCAGACAGTCGATTTGAATCCGACCGTCGGACTGTTTCGCTAGCCCCGTCCATTGATGTTTCATGCGAAACACCACGCCCAATTCGCGCAAGCGCAGGACCCAGCGGCGCAATAGAGGCGCCGCCTTCTTTGAAAAAGGAAAAACCTTACCACTCGATGCCGCAAAAGTGTCCACTCCGAGTTCGGCGGCCCAATCACTCAAATGATAATTGTCAAAATCCTTCAGGTATTCCCGCCAACGCTCGACTGGAAAATCACGTCCGGAATACTGGGCCAGAAATGTCTCAAAATCGGCACTATTGGTCAGATTCAGACCACTGCGCCCGGCCACTAAGAATTTACGCCCCACTGAAGGCTTGGCGTCAAAGACTGTGACCGCAGCTCCACGACGCGCAGCCACTTCTGCTGCCCGCAAGCCTGCAGGTCCGCCGCCAATAATTGCAATTTCACGCCTCGAGTTGTCCATACGGCTCAAAGCAAGGTAGATCGCACGGACTCGCAATGTAATTCCGCAGGTCCTTTCGAGTCATTCTTCCGCTCGCACAGGAGGCGCAACAGGCCGAATGTTACCTTTAAAAATACGACGATAAATCTTATTTTTCGGCTGCTTTAACTGCAAGATATCGAAGTTTTTATCTTTAACATAATACGGTCCATAACGATACGCCGCCGCTAATAAGGGGTACGTAAAGTTATCATGCTTTTGTAAAAAGTCCCGACAGAATGCGAGATAATCGATGCCCACACGCACATTGGTGCGCCAATCCCAAGCATGACGGTAGGATTCATCACTCACCTCGCGCCATGCCGGCTTAGTCAATTGCATGATCCCGCGAGCCACGGAACTGCGCGCATGTGCATTTAAACTGCTTTCTGCCCAAGCAATCGCATACACAAACTCAGGGTCTAAACCTTGCTGTGGGGCAATCTCCTCCACGTAGCTCCACATGAGCTCCGGAGAAACCTTCTCCGGCCGATTGACGATCTTACGAGTGAGCGAAAAGGCCAGAATCCCCACCACGATCCCCAACACCACTGCGAGTCGAATTAACAAACGCTCGTTTCGTCGGTAACTGTGATCGATTGGCATGAGCAGAATTAAACATCAGATCCAAGCAATGGCAATACCTAGCGCTAAAGCACTGAAATATTCCCCGCCCCGGTTTTGAAAACCGAGGTTACAGCGCCCCGGTTCAGAGAACCGAGGATACAGCGCCCGGTTCTGAGAACCGAAGATACAGCGCCCCGGTTCTGAGAACCGAGGATACCGGATAAGGCCAGCGCGAGGGCCCGCTTAGGCTTAGGGTGCTTTAAATCGACGTGACGACAGGAGTGGGTTGCGAGTTTCTTTGGGGCGAGACATGTTTAAGCCAGGGCGATACGACATCACGTCTTTAAATTCTTCTGGTAATTCAGACTTCGCCCTGAGTTCACGTAATTTCCCCTTGAAACAATAACGCACGATGGTCTCCGAGGAATGTAACATCATGCGTTTGGTTTGAACTTTAATCGCAATCTCCTTATTAAAGCTGAAATTTCCGTAGGTACGATCACCTACAATCGGTAAACCACGCTTTTTACACTGAACACGTAATTGGTGTGTCCGCCCCGTCAGTGGCATCAATTTGACAAGAGATACTGGAAAGCCTCCAGTGGGTGATTTAATGGTTTGATAGCGTGTCTTAGCTGGAATGATCTGCGGACGGCTGTGAGCACCACTACTATTTTGCGACACTTTTTTAAGTTGATCGGACCAAGCCCCGGAGGGCACCTGCGGACGCCCGCGCACTAGAGCATAGTAGATTTTAGTCACTCTATGAGTTGAAAATTCTTTTTTAATCACAGCAGTGATTTCTGCATTCAAACCCAACAAAATCACGCCCGAGGTGGGCGAATCGAGCCGATTGATCAACCAAACGCGACGCACCTCCCCTGAATTGTCCGTCCAAGTGTAGCACTCTTCTTCTAAATCATAATCCGCAACTAGTAGCGAACGCTCGTTATCTTCCGGCTGATTGGGGTGAGACATCATCCCATGAGGCTTTTCTAATGCAATCAGCCCATCTTCATTGTGCGCAAGCAGGCTCACTCCGTCATTAAGGGGAAGTTGGTCTAGCAATGTGTTCATTAAGTCTGGCATTTCTATTTTAGTATACAATCTCACTGTTTAGAGGAAAAGCTCAACACATAATCGCATACGTAAATAAAATGTAAATTACCGATAATGAAAAGTTACATGCAGTGTTCGCTCTTGCCCAAACACTTTGACCATTTCTTGCGTCCAGGGACGAAAAGGTGAACGCTTGGTGATTGCGGTCTCACAAATGAAAGTGGCGATCTCGCTGGCGGTGGTTCGCACGGCTTTCACATCTGTCACACGGCCATCTGCATGCAGCGTAAAGCGCACCTGCACGCTGGTAGCCGTATCGATCGGCTGGAAGAACTCGATTTCCTGATACCAGCCCGTTTGAATCGCGGCATAAAATTGCTGCTCATACTCCCCGAATTCACTAAAGGTCGCATCTTGCGCAATCACACCGCGCCTGCGAGCGGAGCCTTGCGAACGCATCAGTGGCCCCGTGATCAATTCAGGTGCCAAACGCGGGCGTGCGCGGGGTTTCGGCTGCGCTTCGACGGCCCCCCCCGCTCCATCCCCCGGGGTTTGTTGCGACTGTTCGAGACTTGGCTGAGGGCGATACACATCGATCGGAGCCTCTGGATCGGGGTTTTCAAATACTTCCTGCGCTTCCCCTGCGAAGTCGCTACGACTGCCGGGCCCTTCCTCGGTCACAGGATCTTGTTGTATGAACGCCGGCGCCGGCATGGGCTGTGTGGGCTTGGGGGGGGCCAACTCCTGAGGCTGTCCTAATTTCCCTCCTTGATCGCCCTCGCCTTCACCCGCGCGTGCATGGGGCGCATATACTCCGGGCTCAATAGGCGGCGAGGGCTCTAAAGTGCCTTGCACTATTTTTTGAGAATCTTCCTCTCCCTCGACATGGGGCTTGTTGAGTGCATCCGACAAGGGGCTGTCATCGGCTGCCTGTTGACTGCGATAAGAATATTGATCCGTGCGATCGGGCTCATTTTCCGGCGCCTCGGGGTTTGCTTCGACGTAGTGCGGCTCGACTGGCTCGACCAAGCTGATTTCATAGACCTCGTCAGCCGCGGCCTCTTCGCCACTGCCGGACTGCAGCGGCATCAACTCCTCTGGCACGACAAGCACCACTCCTAGGTGAACGAGGAGTGTCGCCAAGACCGCAACCCAAGTCACCCATCGAGGCTCGCGAACATCGAGGCTGAATGGATTCGCACTACTAGGCTCTATGGCAGGATCGGGCACAATTTGTCTTCACGATAAAATGCTCTTAGTTCCAAAAATCAAAACCTAGTTCCCGTAAAGTTTGTTCAAGGGCCTGAATTGGCAGGCCCATGACATTTTCCACCGAACCTTCCACATGCTCTATAATCAACTCACGACCTTCTTGTATGCCATAGGCACCCGCCTTGTCCAATGGGTTGACTCGTGCAAAATACTGATCGATCCGCGCGTCGTCCAACTGCTGAAAGCGCACATCGCTGCGCTCCACAAAAGTATGCGCCAGCCCACCTGCCTGCCAGTAGAGTGACACCGCGGTATAAACGGTGTGCGTGCGACCCGACAGCATCTGCAGCATTCGCCGCGCATCCGCCAGATCGACCGGCTTGCTGAGCACATGCGCATCCCAAGCCACCGTGGTGTCGGAGCCGAGCACCAAAGCCTCAGGCTCCAGCTCCGAGAGCGTGGACGCCTTGAGTTTAGCATTTTCCAGCACCATCACTTCAGGCCCTTGGCTACCGGAATCATCTTCCTCCACATGAGTGGGCCGGATTTCGAAGCGTAGCCCCATGCGCTGCATCAGCTCTGCACGCCGCGGCGAAGCGGAGGCTAAATAAAAGTGTGTAGGAAGCTCAGCCATAATTTCTTAGTCTAAAACATGTTCAACAGAGCCAATGGAGACACTCAAATGAATTGGCTCCGACGCAAGCATGCTGCCGCCCACCTGCCCCATCAATGGAACAGAAAATAAACTCAGGCAAAGAGTGAATAGAATGGCGAAAGTCTTGTCTTCTCTGTACATTGGAAAATAGTCGTAAATCTTGCAGCTTAAGCAAGTCCGCCTGACTATTCGGGCAAGTCATTTATTTGCAAGTCGCAGTTCAAACAATCGTTTCAAATACATTTTACCTATGAAAATTGGCATCGCGCAGATCAACACCACAGTCGGAGACCTGACTGGCAACTCACAACGCATCCTAAGCGCCTACAAAGCGCTCGTCGCCGACGGTGCCGACTTAGTGCTCTTCCCCGAACTCGCCGTCTGCGGTTATCCGCCACGCGACCTACTCTTTAAAAGCCGCTTCGTCAGTGATACAGAAGACGCCCTCGATGCCATTGCCCAACAGATCGGCTCCGTGCCCGCAGTGATCGGCTACGTGCAAGACCGCGGCCCCTGCATCACAGGACGCCCCTTCTACAACGCCGCCGCATGGTGCGAGTCCGGCGAGATCAAAACCGTCGCCCACAAATCGCTGCTCCCCAGCTACGACGTCTTCGACGAAGAGCGCTACTTCGAGCCCGCAGAAGGCCCCACAGTCTATGAGTGGCAGGGGCAAAAAGTCGGCATCACCATCTGTGAAGACATTTGGACCCATCCCGATCTCAAGACCAGTCGCCGCTATTGCAACGATCCTGTAGGCACACTGGCCGAGCAAAAAATCGACCTCTTACTCAACCTTTCCGCCAGCCCCTGGCACGAGGGCAAAAACGAAGCGCGCGAGCCACTGGTGCAAGACGCCGCCGAACGCTGCGGCTGCCCAGCTGTTTACTGCAACGCCGTGGGTGGCAACGACGAACTCATCTTCGATGGTGGCAGCCTCGCCGCACACCCGGAGCGCGGCCTCGTCGCCGGCCTGGCCGCCTTCCGCGAAGAAAATCACGTGATCGATCTCGCAAGCCCTGCCGGCTATGTGTCGGAACAATTCAACCTCAAAGGAAATGCCGCCACACAAGCCGCACTCGTGCTCGGCCTGCGCGACTACGCCCACAAGAGCGGCTTCAAAAAAGCACTGATCGGCCTCAGCGGCGGCATCGACTCCGCCGTGGTTGCAGCCATCGCCGCCGAAGCCTTCGGCCCCGAAAACGTGATCGGTATCGCCCTGCCCTCCGCCATCTCCAGCCAACACAGCCGTGACGACGCCGCCGCGCTCGCCCAAAACCTCGACATCGAATACCACGAAGTCGCCATCGCCGAAACCGTGGCGTCCGCCGAATCCGCCCTGGGCGACCTTTTTGCCGGCCGCGCCGCCGACGTGACCGAAGAAAACATCCAAGCCCGCGCACGTGGATTGCTACTGATGGCGATGTCCAATAAATTTGGCGCACTACTGCTCACCACCGGCAACAAGAGCGAAATTTCTGTCGGCTACTGCACCCTCTACGGTGACATGTGCGGCGGCTTGGCAGTCATCTCCGACTTGCCCAAGATGAAAGTCTATGCACTCGCACGCCACATGAACCTCGAGCGCGAACTCATCCCCGTCAACACCATCGAAAAAGCACCCTCTGCCGAGCTACGCCCCGATCAAAAAGACGAAGATTCCCTGCCCCCCTATCCAGTCTTGGACGGCATTCTACGCCTCTACGTAGAAGAGGGCCTCTCACGCGCCGAGATCGTGGAAAAGGGCTACGACTCCGAGGTCGTCAACGACATCGTGCGCAAAGTCGATCTCAACGAATACAAGCGCAAGCAAGCCGCCCCCGGTCTCAAGACCACCCCACTCGCCTTCGGCGTCGGCCGCCGCATCCCCATCGTACAGAAATATGTAAGCTAAGCGCAGTTCAAAGCACCCCGAGGCCCAATCGAACCCACCAATGGGTCCGCGCATCTACGTAGTGTGTTCGCTCGTGAGCGCCGCGGTATCCACGTTAACGCCCCTTCAATCAACACGACGATTCTCAGAAACAGAACGAACGTGGGAACGTCCAACATCGAACGTCCAACATCCAATGTTGAATGATTAAGCTCGGGCACGAATCATTCGATGTTCAATGTTGGACGTTCGACGTTGGACGTTCCCAGCGTTTCCATGTGTCACAAAACATACTCAGCGCTATTCGGTCGCTTCGAACCTTCAATCCCATAGCTTGGGGCCAATCCGTATCCTCAATCCTCTGGATTGGGGCCAATCCGTATCCTCAATCCTCCGGATTGGGGCCAATCCGTATCCTCAATCCCATAGCTTGGGGCCATCGAGCAAGATGCCGCACGGCCGCATAGCCCGCACACGACTACGAAGAGCCTTCCAAAATATCCAAGGGACTCACCGTCAGATCCTGCTGATCTTCCATCACGTGCAGATAAATCATCGTCGTCTCCACGCAAGCATGGCCCAGGAAATCCTGCAAAGTCCGAATATTTGTCCCATTCTCCAGCAAATGCGTGGCATAACTATGCCGTAACACATGCGAATTTGATCGTTTCGGGATTTCTGCTTTCACTGCCGAGAGCGAGAGATGCTTTTGATAAGCACGCGGCAAAATGTGATGTCGCCGCTTAGCGGCATCGCGTTCTCCACGAGGATCACGCGAGAGGCCTTGCATCGGAAAGAGCCAAAACCACTCCCAGCGCTTACACGCCTGCGACATCTTTCGATCCAAGGCCCCAGGCATAAATACCCCTGGAACATTTGCCTGACGATCCGCCTCAAAGGTCTTACGCACAACTTTCAGATGAGCGATCAAAGGTTCCTGCAAAGAGCGTGCCAGCGGCACACAGCGATCTTTATCCCCCTTAGACGCTCGGATGTAGAGCTTGCCGCGCTCCAGGTCCACATCCTTGACTCGCAGGCGACACAGCTCCGAGATGCGCAAACCACAGCCATATTGCAGTCGTGCCATCAAACCCCACGTCCCCTTCACATTATCCAGTAAACGCTTAATTTCACCGCGAGAATACACCACCGGATAGTATTTGCGTGGATTTGCTTTCACATAATCGCTAAAATCTCCCAGTTCCATCTTACGCACCTCGCGCAGGAAAAAGACACCCGCGTTTAAGGCCTGCCGCTGCGTCCCCGCCGCCACGCCTTCCTCCACCGCGAGAAAGCTCAAAAAACGCTTCAAGTCTTCCTCCGCGAAAGCCTCCAACCCATCCTTACTTCCAAGGAAACGCTCCATCCTCCGAATCCAGCCCAGATAGGCCTCTTCCGTGCGGTAGGCCATCTGCCGCACCCGCATCAAACGCACCGTCTCCTCAAACCACGGATCCATCGGCACCTTCGCCTGCATCTCCGCCACCGTGTAGGCATAGTGCTGCCGCCCGTCCTCGTAGCCTTCCTCAACCATCGGTGCTTCGTCATCTTCCTGCATCCCGCTCCGGGGGCTGTCGTCGGTCGCCCCGGCCAACACCTTACCCTCTGCGGAGCTCTCAATCTTTTTCGCCGCCTTGTGCCGCCGCGACGGCGCCTTCCGGAAAAACCAGTTCAGCCCTTGGCGCCACTGCTCGACTTGCCAGTCCTGCGGTCGGCGCGTCTCAATCAAATGTTTTAGGAACATCCGCGCCGAGTCCTTCGACGCAGCCATATGTTCCCGTTTCAAATGACCGAGGAACCAGTTGATGATGACACGATGACGGTCACGCACCTTGTCCGGCAAATCCGCTGCCTTCAGGGCGTCCGACCAATTAGGGAAGGAAACAATAATCATAACACCTCACAAGTGTGAACATTTGTTCACCTCTTTGCAAGTCTGAACTTAAAAAAAACCAAACCACCGCCGCAAAAGATACACTAACCCCGCCCGCGTGTTCGGAGACATTTTGGCTCACCCGAACGAAAGTCGACTTTTGTACAACTGAGTCAATCATTACATATCCAACTTGAAAACAATGAATTAAGAAACTTAAACTAATAAACTTGAGCCCTACCTGAAAACGTCTAACGTGCACCAAAAATACACTAATAAAACTGTTAAGCAGAAATGAATTTTTATTTCGACATGATATACCCCGGCAAGCCGTGGCATCACAAAGTAATACGATCAATACAAGTGGACATTCAGTCA
>NZ_JARXHW010000070.1:0-15035 GCF_031127805.1 Thalassobacterium maritimum
GGGGTAGTAGCTCAGTTGGTTAGAGCGCCTGCCTGTCACGCAGGAGGCCGCGAGTTCAAGTCTCGTCTATCCCGCCATTTGGCGGCGAATCTCTTCGGAGGTTCGCCGCTTTTTTGTGAATTTACAGCTCGGTCGAGCAGAGACTTTCACTCGTGCGAATGGTCCGGGCTTCCTGCGATTTGCTTTTGAATACTTCCGCAGCGAAACATCATGGAGCCGTAGTATGGATTGGCTACTTTTTCGTCGGACTGAACCCACTCCCCACCTTTGCCATCAAATGCCATGGGGCAAAAGGCGGTAAACATAGGACTGTCCTTCGTCACGCCGACATGCTCAATGAACGCGATCATTTGCCGGGAGCTCTCGAGAAAGGCTGTTCGTGCGACTTTGATGTCGGACGCGGCGGCAATCCTTTTTACGGGTGCTCTCAGCGCAACTGCTTCTTGGTGGGCTTCACCTGCGTGGGGTGCTGGTTCCATCGCCTGAAGAAAGGCTTTGGCACCGACTTGCGCGGCCTCCAGGTCATCCCCCGCCAGCGCTTTTTGAATGCTGAGATATGGGTCGACGACTGTATCCACGAATTGTGGTTTGAAGGCATCACTGTGTGCTTGCAGTATGGATACACTGATAAGAAGCCCGAGGGCGAGTTGTAGTATTTTGTTCATGTTTATATTTTATTTTGGTTTTATTTTGTAGGGGCTTCACTTGTGAAGACCGCAGTCGCTCGGTGCTATGATACGGCGGTCTTCATAAATGAAGCCCCTACGTTCTAATTGCGTTTTAGGCGGTGTTCGATCTCCGCTAGCCCACAATAAAGCACGGGCACGACGAAAATGGTGATGATGGCCAGCAACATACCGCCAAAGGATGGGATGGCCATGGGCACCATGATATCGGAACCTCGCCCGACCGAAGTGAGCACTGGCAGCAGGGCCAAAATAGTGGTGGCACTGGTCATCATCGCCGGCCGGACGCGGCGGTCGCCTGCTTCGACTGTCGCAGCCCGGATTTCTTCGATTGCCTTCGGATTCTTCTCTCGGAAGATTTGCTGCAGGTAGGTGCAAACAATGACACCATTATCCGTCGCAATACCGAAGAGTGCGAGGAAGCCGACCCACACAGCGACACTCAAGTTTATGGTGCCCATTTGAAAGAGCGCTCGAATATTGTGACCGAAGAGATCTATATTGAGGAACCAGGGCTGTCCATAAAGCCAGAGCATGATGAAACCACCTGACCACGCAAAGAGGATGCCGGAGAACACGAGGATCGTCGTTGAAATACGCTTGAACTGGAAATAGAGGATGAGCCAGATCGCGAAGAGTGCAATCGGTAGCACCACGCGTAGTTTCTTCTCGGCACGCACCTGATTCTCATAGCTACCTGTAAACTTATAACTCACCCCAGCAGGGATATTCAGCTCACCGCTTTCGATCTTCTGCTGTAGGAATTCTTGAGCCTGTTCGACGACTTCGACTTCGGCATAAGCGTCTTGCTTGTCGAAGATGACGTAACCGACCAGAAAGGTGTCCTCACTTTTAATCACTTGAGGCCCACGGATGTAATTCAGTGTGGCCAACTCACGCAGCGGTATTTGAGTGCCGTCGGGAGCCGCGACTAAAATACTTTCGATCGACTCGATGTTGTCGCGGAGTTCACGCATGTAGCGCACACGCACGGGGTAACGTTCACGGCCTTCGACCGTCTGGGTGATGGGTTTACCGCCGACGGCAACTTCGATCACGTCTTGCACCATCTTGATCTTGATGCCGTAGCGAGCGATGGCGTCGCGATCGATATCGATTTCCAGATGTGGTTTACCGACGATACGGTCGGCCAGCACGGCTTCGGCTTTGATCGAGGGCACTTGCTTTAAGAAAGCTTCCACATCCAGCGCCACCTTCTCCAGCGTCTCCAAATCGGGGCCATAGACCTTGAGCCCCATGGGGGCCCGCATGCCACTTTGTAACATCACGATACGAGCCGCAATCGGTTGGAGTTTAGGTGCGGAAGTCGTCCCTGGTATTTGTGCGGCTTTGACGATCTCGTCCCAGATGTCGTCCGGGCTTTTAATTTCGTCACGCCACTGGCGGAAGGGGCGACCGTCCTCATCGAGGATCAGTTCGTCGTTTGCATCGCGCTGAAACTCGTCCTGCGATGCATCATAGGCAAAGCTCAGTATACGACCGTCATCGTCGGTCATATACTCCGACTTATATCTGATGATCGTCTCGATCATTGAGATCGGAGCCGGATCGAGTGGGCTTTCCACCCGGCCGAGCTTACCGACGGCGCTTTCAACTTCAGGGATCGCATTGATCGCCATATCCTGCTTGCTCAACACGTCCATGACTTCGCCAATGGACGCGTGCGGCATCGTAGTCGGCATGAGCAGGTAAGAGCCCTCATCGAGATCCGGCATAAACTCTTTCCCCAATCCAGGCACGGCGTGTGCCATCTTAACGTAGGGCTTTGAGTTTTGGACAGATTCGGGCAACCACCCGAAGAGAGATCCGAAACCGAGCCAAACGGCAAAACCAAACACGATAATCAACGCACTAAAGCCAAGAAAGAGCATCTTAAGGCGCAGCAAAAACGCCAAAATGCGGGCATAGAATCGAATGAAGATATAGAAGAATCCCAGCAGCCCTCCCACCGTAATCAGGACGAAAAGAATATTGTGCAAATGCTGCTCAGGCCCGAGTGGTTTCCAGTCGGCTGCGAGCCAAAACGCGACCAGTATCGCGACGACGAAATTGAAGCTAAACAATGTCCCGCGCTGGACCTTCTCGGGCATTTTGGGACTGCTCAAATGGAATGCCGCCGTGGCCACGGCCAACACGCCCAACCACCAGGGAAACCAACTGACAAAGATGGCCGCCAAGAGGCCGATGACTCCAATGCTGCCCCACAGCCCAAGCTTGGCCAGATGCGATTTATAACGACCCGCGATAAACCAGTGTGCCAAGGGTGGAATAATCGTCAGGGCGACGACAATCGAGCCAATCAGGGCGAAGGTCTTGGTGTAAGCCAAGGGGCGAAACAATTTCCCCTCCGCGGCCTCCATGGTGAAGACCGGCAGGAAACTAATCACCGTCGTCAACACTGCGGTGACCACCGCACTGGCAACCTCCGTGCAGGCGCGATAGACGACTTCCAGCCGACTTTCCTCAGGCGGCGCATCGTCGAGGTGCTTGAGTATATTTTCGATGAGAACCACGCCCATATCGACAATCGTGCCAATGGCGATCGCGATGCCGGAAAGCGCCACGACGTTGGCATCCACGCCAAAGAGTTTCATACCGATGAAGGAAAAAAGCACCGCCAGCGGGAGCACTCCGGAAATAAGCGAAGCACTGCGCAAGTGCATCACCATCAGCACGACGACGATAATGGTGACCAGTATCTGCTGGCGAACGGCATCTTCGAGAGTGCCTAAGGTTTCGTAAATGAGCCCAGTGCGGTCATAGAACGGGACGATCTCCACTTGACTCACGGTTCCGTCCGCAAGCGTCTTCTTAGGCAAGCCGGACGAAATCTCTGTAATCTTTTCTTTGATACCTTTGATCACCGCCAGCGGATTCTCTCCATAACGGGTGACGACGACGCCCCCGACGGCCTCCGCTCCGGCCTTGTCGAGCGCACCACGCCGTAGCGCAGGCCCGTATTCGATTTCAGCGACTTGTTCGAGTGTGATCGGCACATGATTGCGCTGCGTAATCACGGTCTTACGCAGATCGTCCAAATTCTCAATAAAACCGAGTCCACGAATCACGTATTCGACCGAATTGATCTCAATCGTTCGCGCTCCGACATCCAAATTACTGCCGCGCACGGCATCAAAGACCTCATGCAGCGCGATATTATACGTCCGCAAGGCATCCGGATCGACGTCGACTTGATACTCCTTGACGTAACCACCGATGGAGGCGACTTCCGCCACCCCATCCACGCCTTGAAGTGCGTAGCGCACATACCAATCCTGAGTGCTGCGCAGCTCGTCCAAGTCCCATCCTCCCGTTGGCTCCCCATCGGGGCTCATACCTTCAAGTGTATACCAGAAGACTTGTCCGAGTGCAGTGGCATCCGGCCCCAGTTGCGGCGAGACCCCTTGCGGCAAACTGCCAGACGGAAGGCTGTTCAACTTTTCCAGGATACGGCTACGGGTCCAGTAGAACTCGGCATCGTCTTTGAAGATGATATAGATCGAAGAGAAGCCGAACATCGAATAACTGCGGATCGTCTTGACCTCGGGCAGGCCAAGGAGCGCCGTCGTCATCGGATACGTGATCTGATCTTCGATATCCTGCGGTGAGCGCCCCATCCATTCGGTGAAAACAATTTGTTGGTTTTCACCAATGTCGGGAATCGCGTCGACTGGCACAGGGTCACGCGGGAGTAGATCCGACTCCCAGTCGAAGGGCGCCACAGCGATGCCCCACAAGACCAATACGACCGTGAAGAGAATGACGACCAGTTTGTTTTCTAAGCAGAAACGAATCAGGCCGTTGATTGGATTCGATGAATTATTGGCCATGGTTTTCGTGTCCGCTTTCACTTGCTGTAATCGTTTCTTTAACTTCGCCACACTGGAGCATCATGGCTCCGAAGTATGGGTTCTGTAGCGACTTACTGGCTTGTAGCCAATCCGCGCCCTGATTGTCCTTTGCCATGGAGCAATTCATAATATAAAAGTCGCGATCGAAGGACGCAGGGTCAGCCTTCGCGGCGGCAATGAGTGCATTCGAAAGCGTATCAAAATATGGGATACGAAAGGCATCGAGCGTTTCTGCCGCCAGCATATCATGCAGCAGAGCCGCAAGGTCCCCGCTGTGGCCCGTGACTTCCATCATCGCTTTAGCCTGTGCTTTGGCCAAAGCGAGATCGTCCCCGGCGAGGGCGGACTGCATCGCGAGATAAGGCTCCACCAACTGTGGTACAAGGTCGCCTGCAATCTCAAGCATAGCCATGCCGCCATGTTGCGAGTGGTCGGTTTGGCCCCCAGCAGCTGCAGGTGCTGCAACAGCGGCTTCACCGCCATGATTATGACCTGCTGTGGGACCACCGCCTTGAGGGTTCATCATACTGGGTTTGGCTTGAATTTGCAGCGCACTGTCGATCTTGAAGGCTCCGTTAGTGACAACCCGCTCCCCTGCATCGAGCCCGGCAGCAACAAGAAAATAATCCCCTGCCCGAGGTCCTAGGACGACTTCTCGGCCCTCATAAGTCGGCCGTTCTGCATTGGGTTTTTCTACGTAAACAACAGCGCGTTTCCCCGTGCGCAGAACCGCAGAGCTCGGAACGATAATCGGTGCGTTTTCTGCAGCATTGTCCACGTAGCCGAGCTCCTCTGCGCGAACCAGATCCATGCCGCAAACATCACACTGCCCAGGGCCGTCCTTAACGATTTCCGGATGCATCGGGCTAATCCATTTGCCCGCCATATCGGGCGCGTAGACCTTGCCCCCTTCCGCTAAACGAGATGCCACGATGGCACGCACAAACATTCCCGGCTTTAGTTTGGAATCAGGGTTCGGCACGTTGACACGGATCGGCACCGTGCGTGTCTTCCGGTTCACTTCCGGCTCAATAAAGGCCACTTGCCCGTGAAAGATTTCACCTGGAATCGCTTCCACGGAAAAGGAGACGTCCTGACCGTAGCGGAGCCAAGGCAGGTCCGATTCGTAGGCATCCAGATACGCCCAAAGACGGCTTAAGTCCACGATCTTAAACAGTGACTCACCGGTTTTTACGTAATCGCCTTCCTTCACATGCTTAGCCACCACAACACCGCCGATGGGTGCTTTCAGGATAAAATGATCTTTCGCTTCGCCGCTCTCAAGAATGGCGTCGATCTGCTCGGGAACGAGATCCCACAGCCGAAGCTTTTCGCGGGCTGCGCGGGTGATCGAGCTGTTCGGATCGGCGCGATAGGAGGTCAGTAGTTCACGCTGAGCGGAAAGTAGATCTGGACTATACACCTTGGCCAGGTGATCCCCTTTAGCGACAGGTATGCCCGTATAGTTGACAAACAATTCGTCGATCCGAGCGGGGAAACGAGCGGTCAGCGATTTCTCCAGTGTTTCATCGTAGTCGAGTTTCCCGACCAAGCGAATTTCAGCTTCCGGATAGTCTTGGACGACGGCGCTTGTTTGAATCTCCGCCAAGGCGCGGGAACTTTCGCTCATACTCATGGTGCGCGGTCCATCATCCGCGCCCGAATCATTTTCCAACGGGATTAAGTCCATGCCGCAGATAGGACAGTCGCCCGGCTCGGCTTGCTGAATTTGCGGGTGCATCGAGCAAGTCCAAATCGTCGGCTCGGCGGCTTCCGCCGTCTGCGCAGATGCCGCGCCCCCGGCAGCATGCTGATGGCTCTCGTGGCTGGACTGTGTCAGTCGCCCCACTCCGATACCAATGATGAGAGCGGCCACTGCAGTGCCAGTTATAGTAAAAATTAATTGCTTATTCATTCTCATCAGTTGCGTAAAAAGTGCCCAAGATGGGTTGGTTGGCCAAAGTTTGGATGACGACGCGTTGTTGCGAAGCATCCGCAGCGGCCCGCCAATAGAGCAGCTGCAAATCCAGTAAGGATCGCTCACTGTCGATCAGCTCCAAGATGCCAGTGCGTCCGTTTTGATAACTCTCGCGTGTATTTTCGACCGCCTGCTCAGCCAGTCCCAACAGTTCTTCACCATAGAGTGTCAGCCTGCGGTTGGCATCTGCTAAAAGAGCCAGACTCGCGCTCAACTCCCCACGAAGTGCATTGTAGCGGTTCTCATATTCATGTTCCGATGAACGTTTGCTGGCCAGCGCTTCCTCCTTGGCCGCATCATATTTGCCAAACCAAATAGGGATATTGACGGCAACCGTCACACCCCATGGATCGTTCCCCGCATCCGGAGTCGTGGGGTTCACTTCAGGGTCTCCGATTTGGATATAATTAATGCCCAAAGTAATATCTGGATAGCTCTCCAAACGGGCGATTTCACGGCGGGCTTCCGCACTCGCGACTTTGCGTTTCAGCATTTGCAACTCAGGGTTACTCGCGCGGATCGCTTGAACCAATGCAGGCCCATTTAAAGATACCGGCTTAGGTGCTTCCCATTCGGGCCATGCCAACAGCGAAGTTTCGGGTAGCGCCAACAGTTCACTTAACTGGGCCGATTGGGCCACACGTTTTTGAGTGAGCGACTGTAGCCGGTCGTCAATTTTACCGATCTCCACTTTAAGACGCAGCAAGGCGTTGATCTCTCCCCCGGCACGGACTTTCTCTTCAACAACGGGTTCCAACTCGCGCAGCAAATCCCGATTCTCGCGAGTCAGGCGAATCGCCTCCTCAGTATAGCCGTACTCGTAGAACCCTAGTGAAACAGTACGCGCAAGCATCAGATGCTGACTCTGATAGGCATACCAAAGCGCCTCCGCATCGGCAGAGGCCGCCGCTTCACGACTGCTCAATTTACCAAACCACGGAATGCGCTGACTCAACATCAGGACATTTTCCTGAGGGCCCGTCCGCGTCTGCACCGACTCCACAAAACTCGTGATTTGAAACATCGGATCTGGCAGCGCGGACACCTGTGGGATGCGCTGCATGGCCGCTTCGTAGCGTCGTTCAAAAGCTTTGAGCTGTGGATTCGCGATTTGCGCCTGCCTCAAGTAGTCTTCCAACGAAACCAAGGATTGAGCCTGGGGAGGCTCGCTTGCATCAGAAGCCTGCAAAACAGGCGCAGCGATGGCACACGCCACCACTGCTCCAATGCGAGTAACCGCACAGTATTTACGAAATATTTGCTTCATCTTATGCGCTCTTAAACGCATAAGAACTCAGAAACCCTCAAATTTTTAGAGGAAATTATTCTTCACAGGATACAGCGTTTAACCCACCCTCTTCTTGAATCGTATCTCTCGATGGCCAACGACCTGATCAGCATCATAATATCTGAAGCCATAAAAGAACATACCCGACGCGGTTTCGTCGTAGCCGTGCCCGTTTTCTCGGCGCGGCCACTGGCCTGAGAGCCGATTTGCTGGGCGCGATTTCCCGTTTTCGCCAAAAAAATTCCCGACGCGGTTTTTCAAACCGAGTGCGGGAGTTTCGGGGGCAAAGTTTACGTTCAGGGCGACCATGATAACGGCCTCAAAAGTGAACGCGGCCACCGCTCAAAGCAAAACCTTTTCCTGCGACCGATCCAACGCAAAGGCGGCTAAAGATAAATTAGGCGGTGAGCTCACGCAGCAAAGCTGCCACTCCTGCACGATCCATTTCGCCGGTCGCGACAGCAATCAGTGCTTCGTGGATACGCATCGAGTCGCCGGTAATCGGATAGCCGTTTGCGTCGAGGAACACGATTGCGGAAGCGGCTCCCGTGCGTTTGTTGCCATCAAGGAAGGCCTGAGCCTGTGCGATATGCACGCAATAAGCCGCAGCCATATCGAACAAGTCGCCCTGATCGTAATAGAAGATATTCTTCGGATGATGAACGGCGGATTCAAAGGCGTTACGGTCACGCAAACCTTCGCTGCCGCCGAAGCGTTGCAGTGACATGGTATGCAACTTCTCAACGTCTTCGACGCGCAAAAAGAGAGGTTCGTCCATTACTGAGCGAGCTTTTCAAACAAAGGCGCATGCTCACGGAACACTTTGTCTGCGGTCTTTTCGACAACAGCGCTGTCGATGTAACGAACCTGCTTCGTGCCCTTGAGTGCTTCCACGAACTCAACGACCTTCCCCTTTTCGTTTTCGGGAAGACGTGCGATTTCCTGGATGATTTCTGCTGCGTTCATGTTGCTTAACATGGCTATATTTCGGGATTCTTCAAGCTTGAAGATCCGATGATGGATGCGTTCTTGCGTGGACTTCACGAAGCGCTCTGATCGCCACTTCCGTATAAATCTGCGTGGTGTCGAACCGTGCGTGTCCAAGTAGTTGCTGTATCAAGCGGATGTCCGCGCCGTTCTCAAGCATGCGCGTCGCGCAGCTGTGGCGGAATAAGTGGAAGCCTTAAAGGGGCATTCCGGAATGGCACGGACTTAAGCGGTTCGGGCGGTCAGAACGTAGGGGCGCGACTTGTCACGCCCGCATCAGCCAAGTCGCTCGGAGGCTTGATTCCATGCGGCGTGCCACAAGTGACAGCCCTACGTTTTACACGCATCCCCACTTGCTAATATTCTCGATAAAGCTGCTTAAGTCAGTGCCACTAAGTAAAAGACTGATTAGTCTACCATCTCTGGAGCCTACACTGAAATATAGTGCCGTATGCCCATATATATCTTTCGCATTCACATTTACACTTTTCCCTAAAAAATATTCGGCTGCGTGTCGATTTTGACCGAGGTAAAGTTTTTGTTCAGGGCGACCATGATTGAAGGTCGCTAAAGCTAGAGACGGAAGGCGGCTAAAGGAAGGAAACCCGCTTGCCATACGCGTATATCGGCGCAATATTTACGGGTATGTTAGCCATTCGTTTAGATCAGGAAGTCGAGAGCCGTCTGGAGCAACTCGCAAAGAAGACCGGACGCACCAAGACTTACTACGCACGGGAAGCCATCCTCGAACACCTTGAGGACATGGAGGATTACTATCTGGCCGTCGAGGCCCTCCAAAACCCGGGCAAGCTTTACAGCGCAGACGAAGCTAAACGTAAGCTGGAATTATAAGATTTCAGAGCGCGCCCTGAAGCAGCTCAAGAAGCTGGATAAACAGGCTGCTGTGCAGATTATCGCCTATCTCGACGAGCGTATATCAGGGACGGAAGACCCACGCCAATCAGGCAAACAGCTCAAAGGCGAGTTGAACAACGTCTGGCGTTATCGCAGCGACAATTACCGCATTCTATGCCAGCTTCAAGACAAGGTCTTTATTGTGCTGGTGCTCGAAGCCGGACACCGCAAAGACATCTACAAGTAAGCGTTCGGGTGGGTCTTGTTGTAGACCTCGCGCAAGTATTGGATGCTCACTTCGGTGTAAATCTGGGTCGTGTCGAGCCGGGCATGTCCGAGCATTTGCTGGATGCTTCGCAAGTCCGCGCCGTTCTCCATAATGTGCGTGGCGCAGCTGTGCCGTAGCAAGTGACACGCGCCTTTCTTTTGGATCCCTGCCGCTTTAAGCATCCAATTTCAAAAGGGGGCATTTCGTAAATTCATAAATAAAATCCTGATACTCTTTGGTCTTACCCAGTTTGACCTTATCCAGACTTCCGACATGTATGCTTACGGCCTGAGGGACTCCCATGTTCAGTTCTCGAGCGATCCACACATTCGTCACGGAACTGCGCTGCTTCAACATGCTCGCGATCCAAACTTTCCAGCATGCAGATTTTCGATCATTCGTGATATTGGCAATCTCCTTGCCCAAGATCTTCCGACTGCCACAGGGTCGCGACTGCCACAGGGTCCGCGACTGCCACAGGGTCAGTCCACGTTTTCTTGATTAACAAGAATCCTCCAAGGCGTTTCTGCCTGATGAGTCTGCTTTCGGTGGCGACTGATTTGACTACTCAATGAGTTGGGAGTGCCCATAGACAGGTTCTCACTCAACCATCCATTCGGTACTAAATGTTGCTCTCTCAGATAGCGTGCGAGAGCGACTTTCCAAAGAGCTCCTTTTTTGTCCGAAATCAGATCCTTCGGAGTCTTCCCCAAATGCTTCAAATTCTTTTTGACGAGACTCTCCCAAAATGGCTCACGCATTCCCTTCGCTTCCGATTCCACCACCCGCTTGAACGATTCCTCGGCATGGTCTTTGAGAATCGATTTCTTAAATTCGACACTTCCTTTAGCCCAACCACGGCACATCTCTTCAAAGCCCATTCGCGTTTGCTCCGAATCATCACTACACAACCAGCCGAGGTAGTCGCGATACAATCGACGACCACGCGGCGTATCCGCCAACCCACCGGCGGCGTCCAGGCAGCATTCAAAGTCGCTAAAGCTCCAGCGTTTCTTCATATGCCAAAGCTGGCTAAAACTAGATGCCTCGTATTTTTGTAAATCTGCAACATCCACCAGACCGGCTCGAACCGGATTCAGATGAATATAATGAGCCACCGGGCCTATCGCATCAGCATCCAAAAGAATTGCCTGATAACGCCCCTGGAAAACATGCCCATGGGCTTTACGAAAACGATTGAAACGGTTCGCGAAAGTGCTCTGTAGCCACTTCATCCCTTCGACTAGATTCGGTTCGGGTGTCTCAATCAGTAGATGATAATGATTACTCATTAAGCACCAACTGTGAAGCCGCCAACCCATCGCCCGACAACACATACTTAAGCATTCTAGGAAACTCACACGAGCTCCGGCGGATTCGAAAATCCAACTACGATAGTTCCCGCGGTTGATCACATGATAGAATGCGCCTGCATATTCGATCCGGACTTTGCGTGCCATTCTCAATGGCATAAACTAACAACATGGAACCATCAACAGTAAACCAAGAAAACGTGGACTGACCCCGTCGTTTGCCCAACAGGATTTTATGTGGAGTTTCCGTAGGCTGGTTGTTTGAGCACTGGAACAGTGCGAGCCAGCCGATAAACGGAAATTGCGCATAAAATCAGTTGGGCGGGGAGAACGGCTAAATCTGCAAAATTAGGAGGCGCGCGCAGGCGGCGCAGCGGAGGGACGGACGGCTTGGAAGTTGGACTTTCAGACGACTGTTGCGCAGTTGTCGAGTTGATCGGAAGCGGCTAAGATTGAAAGGAAGGCGATTGCAATAATTACGGAATGACCTCGTCGGGTTCCCATGAAAGTCAAAAAAACATGATAAATTGGACTGCCCCCATCAGGTCCTTGTGCTATTTTTTACCGATGCCGATGTTTTCGTGCCGCCTCTTACGGTAAAATAATTCACTTAATATTAATACAAATACACACAAACCAACGACTTCAAGACTCCATATCGAAAATGAGTTTACAGATAAAAAGATGATTCCAAATAAGAAATAAAGAATAAATTTCACCATTTATAAATTTGTTTTCTTGCCGTTAATAGTGTCGTAGGCATACAAACGCTCTGATTCCTTGGGAATCTGCGGTTTTGATTCTGTTGCTAAAAAGTAAGCCATCGACGCTTACTTATATGTGGTTTTTGATGTTACGCGACAAGCCTTCTTTAGATTCTCTTTTGGTAGGATGAGTTTTGATCGATGGTAAAATTCGTTCGATGCTAAACGGATCATTACCTTCGACAGGCTCAGGTCAGGCAGTATAACGATCCAGATCTAAAGGTTAAATGGCAGGGCACGATATCCCCATAGCCCGCGATATAGAAGCGTGCTGGCGATTGCTCCTTGTAAACCAATTTCTTATACCCATTCGAAAAAAGTTTGGCCCTAATAGATATGTCTTTTGTAAGCTCGGTTCTCGGAACCGGGGCGATGCCCCCTCCCCCACGTCGGATGTTTGCGCCGATCCATTAGAATCAACTTTGCCACTTTAGTGTTACCTATGTCCTTGTGCCTAAGACTATGGTATAGATTCGATTTATCTGCACAGGAAATTAAGCAAGACTCTTGATCATCATCCAGACCGCCATCGCCATCATCATAAAATTTTCGGTCAATGAAATGAAGCCCAGTGGCACGTCGCTGCCGCCCCCGACACAGGCGCACTTCAAATCACGCTTTTCGATGTAGACTGCCTTGATGATCGAGATCGCACCAATTGTCGTGGCGACCAAGACAATCGGTGCCACCACCCATGTGAGCCAGCCGGCGATCATCAGGATACCGCCAATGGTTTCGATGTAAGCGTAGATGGCCGCATAGGGCACGTAGTGGCGAGCCAGCAGATCGTATTGGACGAAACCGTTTTCGTAAGACTGCACATCACGCAATTTCTGAATGCCGAGTGCACACATACTAAACGCGATAAATAGCTCTGCCACGCGAATGAGCTCGAGTGCTCCAAGCGAAACCCAAGTCGTCGCCAAGGCCATGCCGAGTGCGACTGCGAAAATGGCGACAACCGGTCGATAAGTCGTCCCCTCTTTCGGATCAGGGCCGAGCCCGAGCTGTTCGCGTAGCGCGTCGTAGCCGCCGATGTGCTCGCCCTCGATATAGATTTGTGGCGTCTCATCCACAGCGTGTTCTTCTTTATACTGCTTGTTGGCATCCATCGACTCAAGGTGTTGGTCGTCCACCTCATAACCATTACGTTTCAATAAATCCAAAGCTTTGATACCCCAAGGGCACAAGTGGTCGGGCGTGACCATTCGGTAAATTGTCGCTTTCTTCTCCATAAGTCTGGTTCAGTTAGAATTAATGATCGTGCGTCCGGCATGATTCACACGGCTTCCACGCTGCAAATCGCAAGGGAAGTAGCCTGATTAGACGGCCCCTGTCATGGACTCAGGAATCATGCCAATAGATCCGACAATTTTTCGCGTAATAATTTCCGCGCGCGATAGATTCTGGTTTCCACCGTCTTACGGCTGGTCTGCAGCACCTCCGCACAGGCATCGTATGAGTTTTCCTCCAAGACGCAAAAGATGAAAGGAAACTTCAGCTTATGAGGCAGCGCAAAGATCGCCGCGTTTACCTTGGAGAGCGATTCGCGGGAGACCGCAGCTTCTCCGGGATTAATCAGGCTTGAGGCAATTGTATCCCCTCGCTGAATATTTGTGCGATCGTCGAGGTCGACATCCAGCGACAAGTCGCCCTGACGTTTACGATTTCGTCGGATAAAATCCCGACACAAGTTACCCGCTATCGCAAAGATCCAAGTGATCACCTTGGCATTGGGACGAAAGCGACTCGCATTCTGATACACTCGGAAAAAAGTTTGCTCTGTCAGCTCGGCCGCATCGGCCTCATTATTGACATAGCGATAGACAAAGCGAAACAGCGCCTCCCGGTGCCGCGACATCAATTCCCTGAGCCCCGCTTCGTCTCCTGATTGGATTTTTTGCAATGACGCGTAGTCTGCATCTTTTACAGCCATTCACACAATCACTCCGGCTGACTCAGTGCTTGCACCGCAAGTTCACGTAGCTTGTCCTGCTTCTGAGGCGGCAATACGCTCAACATGTCATAATAGTGCTGAATCGATAACTCCTGCAGCTGTCCATGCACCTCATGTATGCGATGAATTGCCCTGTCGACTGCGGGCACATATTCGTCGCTTTCAACGAGGATTTGACGCAAGTTCGCAATCCTCGCGTCGAACTCCCGGGTTAATTCATCCCGCTCTTGATGATACTGCCCCTCAAAAGAATCAATCGCGGCCCGCTCCTGCGCGGTCAGCTCCAGCGCCTCATGTAGCCACTGGTGCCCTTCCGACATATCATTGCGCCAGCCGGCGGAGCCGTTCGTAAGGGATCTCGTCACGAAGACAGATAAGCCCACGCATAGCACAACGAATAGTAAAGCAATGACACCCAGTGACAAAATACGCTTCACCCACAAAGATCGATGGTTTGGAGACATGTAGCTATCGTTCGAAATTAAGAATAGATGTTTTATTAAAAACCCCAAAATCCAGCGAGTCTGCCGCCAAGTCCCTCGTTTCCGCAGCACGAAGCGTCGTAGAAGTCATCTGAACACTCGAAAAGACACTCAACACCGCAACTAGAGCCACAAAGCCCAGACTCGCGGCCTTCCGCGGTAGCAAGGCTAAAATCCAGCCGAACGCGCTAACATCCTCAGCAGGACTCTCTGCCATTCGCAGGCGTCGCATCACATTCGCCTCCAGGTTGGCCGGACAGCTCGGCAGGCTCCGCGACCGCTCTGCACGGATCAAATTTTCAAATTCACGATGGTTCATAGCCTGTTAAACGCATCATCTTCTAAAATCCCTCATTTATTTGCAATATTTTTGAGAACTCCCATCCAATACTAGATAGTTCAGTAGCACTGAACAGGCCTATTTTTCATCACCGAAACCTTAGCTAAAAATAATTTTCATTTTCTCTGAAACATCGCTTGACATCAGGATTTCGATTTCTACTGTCCGTGCTTTCCCAACTTTTTGGGGTAGTAGCTCAGTTGGTTAGAGCGCCTGCCTGTCACGCAGGAGGCCGCGAGTTCAAG